>NYTG01000037.1 GCA_002683395.1 Halieaceae bacterium
GGCATCATGCGCTCGCCGTGTGCAAGGGCCTCATCGAGCACCGCCGAGTGCTCCAGTGTCGCCACCCCGTAATAATGCTCCAGCACATGATTGTGGTAGTCGAGCACTTCCTCAAGCGACTTGCCGAATCGGACAGGGTCGCGCAGATCGCCAAGGCGCAGCGCACGCCTCGCCGCCTTGTCTTCATAACAGGGGCCAATACCGCGTCCGGTCGTACCAATCTTGTTCTCTCCGCGTCGCGCTTCTCTCGCCTGATCAAGCGCCACGTGATACGGCAGAATCAAGGGACAGGCGGCCGAGATTTTCAACCGGTCTTGAACCGGCACGCCACTCGCCTCGAGAGTGTCTATCTCCTTCAGTAGGGCTTCGGGCGATAGGACAACGCCGTTGCCGATGAGACACTGCACGCCGGTGCGCAATACGCCAGAAGGAATCAGATGGAGCACTGTTTTCTGCCCACCAATAACCAGCGTATGGCCTGCATTGTGGCCGCCCTGAAAGCGCACTACCGCATCGGCTTGCTCGGTCAGCAGATCTACAATCTTGCCTTTGCCCTCGTCCCCCCACTGGGTGCCCAAAATAACCACGTTATGGCTCACGAAGTGGCCTCCGTTTCGATGATCCACTCGCCGTTGTTCAACACCAACCGCTCTGCGCCGGGCAAGGCGAGACCCGGAGCCAAATCAACCACGACAGTTCGACCCTTCGCTCGCAATCCTGCGATAGCAGCCCTCAGGTCGGGGGCATCGGACGGCGGAGCAATAATAGGCGGGCGAGAATGCTCAACCGGCGTCATGTCATCGACCAACGCTTTCAGATCAATCGCAAAGCCCGTAGCAGGTCGATCGCGGCCAAATACCGCGCCAATATTGTCGTATCGGCCACCCTTCGCGACGGCAGAACCGCGCCCCTCTAAATAGACGGCGAACACCAGCCCAGTGTGATACCGGAAACCGCGCAGCTCAGTCAGATCGACGTATACGCCAACATCGGGGAACGCCTGCTGGGCCTGCGCCAGCACCGTGTCGAGATCATCCAGTGCAGCCAGCACCACCGGCTCGTTGGAAAAAAGTGTCCGCGCCTCGAGGAGCACCTCAGGGGAACCATGTAGCGACGCCAACTGCCGCAACCGCTGCGAGACGTCATCGGGCAGGGAGTTAGACAAGCGCTCGATATCCGGAGTGGACTTGCGCTGGAGCGCATCAAACATCTGGCTTTCGATTTCAGGGTCGAGATTCGCATTGGAGAACAGCGCGTCGTAAATGCCGATATGACCGATATCCAGGGTCAGGGCACGACTGACGCCGGCGCATGCGAACGTCGAGAGCATCAATGAAATAATCTCGCTATCTGCCTCTATCGCATCACAGCCGAATAGCTCCGCGCCCAACTGAATCGGCGCCCGCCCACCTATCACTGACTGGGGCGTGCTTTGCAGCGTGGAACCGGCGTAACACAGTCGCGTGACGCCATTCTCGGCAAGGCTGTGCGCATCCATGCGCGCGGCCTGAGGCGTGATATCCGCCCTGACACCGAGCATGCGCCCACTCATCTGATCGGTAAACTTACAGGTCACCAAGTCCAAATCAGCGCCCAGGCCGATCAGTAGTGAGTCAGTGAATTCTACCAACGGCGGAATAACGTAACGATACCCCCACGTCCCGCACTGATCGAGCAGACGCCGGCGCAGTGCCTCCAGCTGACTCGCGCGCTCGGGCAACAGCTCTTCTATACCCTCTGGCAACAGCCAGCGATTTTCAGTGGTCATCGTGTCATTCCGCCAGGATGTAGTGCCGCAGAAAGCGCTCAGCGAGAGAATACCACAGGGGAGCGGGGCTGAGTCCGGGCGCAACAGCCGCCCGGACTTATTTTAGGTCAGGTCAGTCGCCGGAATTAGGATTCCGAAGGTACTTGAAAAACTCACTGTCGGGCTGCAGCAGCATGACGTCACTCCCCGCGTTGAAGGTGTCACGGTAAGCCTGCAGGCTGCGAGTGAAAGAGTAAAACTCGGGATCCTGATTAAAGGCTTCGGCGTATATCCGGGTCGCCTCTGCATCCCCGTTACCGCGCACAATTTCAGCGTCCCGGAATGCGTTCGCTTCGATCACCGTCACCTCTCGGTCAGCCGCTGCACGAATACCCTCCGCCAATTCCTTGCCCTCTGATCGGAGTTCTCTGGCTTCTTTCTCACGCTCCGCATTCATTCTCCGATAAACGGATTCCGAGACATCGGGCGGCAGGTCAATTTTCTTAACCCTCACGTCAATAACCTCGACACCCAGCTCTTCGTTCGCCACTTCATTAAGCTGCGCGGTGATGGCCAGCATGAGCTGGTCGCGCTGTCCCGATACCACCTCTTGGACCGTGCGAACCGCCACCTGATTACGCAGGCCGTCATTAATACGCTGAGCAAGGAGCCCTGCTGCGCGGTTCTCCTCGCCATTCGTGGCGGTGTAATACTTCGCGGTATCCGTCACCCGAAACTTGGCGTAAGAATCAACAATTAGCGCTTTCTTTTCCTGCGTAAAAAAGCGCTCGGGGCTGCTATCTACCGTGAGGATGCGACCATCGAATTTGCGCACATTATTCACGAACGGAATTTTTAAGTGCAGGCCCGGCCTCAGATCCGGATCCACCACCTCACCGAACTTGAGCAATACGCCGCGCTGCGTCTCTCTAATGACGTACAAGCTGTTTGACAGCACGACCACCACTACAGCAACAAGAATCCCTACCAGTGTTTGCTTGGTCATGATCAACGCCCTCCCCGTCGAGCCGCTGCGGCGTCAATATCGCGACGCAGCTGCTCCGATACCTGATCAACAATCTCGCGCATATCACGCTCGTTCACCCCGGCGCGGCCGGCCGCACTGCGCGCTTGGCCCGCATTGGGGACCATTTTATCGAGAGGAAGGTAGAGCACATTATTGCCACCATCGACGTCGACCATCACCTTATTGGTGTTAGCAAAGACTGACTGCACCGAATCGATATACAGCCGTTCGCGGGTGACCTCTGGCGCCTTGCGATATTCGGTGAGCAGCTGCGTGAAACGCTGCGCTTCACCCGTTGCCTGAGCGATCACCTGATCTCGATAGGCATTGGATTCCTCTAATACCCGCTGTGCGGCACCGCGTGCCTCGGGAACAATGCCGTTGGCGTAAGACTGCGCTTCGTTCTTCACCCTTTCCTCGTCCTCACGCGCCTTGATCACGTCATCGAACGCGCCCTGAACCTGTGTGGGGGGCTTGGATTCATCAATATTAATCTTGGAGACCTGAATACCGGTGGTGTAATCCCTCAGATACCGTTGCAGTCTGTCTCGCACCTCGAAACCAATCGCTGCTCGGCCCTCAGTGAGCGCAAGATCCATAGTCGTGTCTCCGACGACATGCCGAAGTGCGCTTTGCGCGGCATGCTGTAAAGAGACCTCCGGGTCGCGAACCTGAAGCACGAAGGCCTGCGGGTCGGCAATCACGTATTGCACAGACATGCTCACTTCGACGATGTTCTCATCCTGGGTGAGCATGACCTCGCGCAGACCGGCGGCACGAACTTTCGTTGTATTGACCGTAATCACCTCATCGATGAGAGGCGGATTCCACTGCAGACCCGGTGTGAGCGTAGAGTGGTACTCACCAAACCGGAGCACAACCGCACGCTCCTGCTCGTCGAGCTGATAAAAACCCATCAGCCCCCAGACCAGCAGCACTCCGCAGAAAATCACACCCAACAGGGCACCCGAAACACCGCCTTTCGCAGGACCACTGCCACTGCCGCCGCGGCCCCCTCCAAACATGCCAGCGATACGTTGCTGGAGCTTTTTAAAGGCCTCGTCGAGATCTGGCGGGCCCTGATTACCTCCGCCCCACGGGTCACGAGGGCCTTTATTACCGCCCCCCGGCTCATTCCATGACATATGCGTGTTCCTCATTGACAGGCCGGACAGTCTAACAAACCCGGGCACAAGTTCGGGGTTTTGGTAGCAAAACCCCAAAGCCTATTTATTTTATGCCGATTCGGCCCCGATCAGGGATTCAATCGGCGCCAATCAGCCAGAGGTAGACGCACGTGTAGCCGGCTACTGCCATCGGGCTCCCATTCTTCTTTACAGACCGCGCCCATGTCATAAAGCGCTGCGCGCAGCCGCGCACGCTGGGGGTCGAGGGTGATCTCCTCGTCAAATAATGTGCGCGACAGTCGCTCCCTTACCGCTCCAACCAGCAAATCTATGCCTTCGCCGGTGGCTGCTGAAAGATAGACCGCCGTGGGTGTCCCCGCCTCATCACGAACAATACGTGCGGGTTGTTCGAGCAAATCCAACTTATTGAACACAATCAGTTGCGGGAGCCCATCGGCCTTGATCTCTCCCAGCACTGCCTCGACATCGGCCATTAATTCGTCGCGATTGTTGGCCGAGACGTCAACCACGTGAAGCAGCAAGCTCGCNTTGGCTGTCTCNTCCAGNGTGGCCTTAAAGGCCTCGACTAANGTGGTGGGCAAATCCGANATNAANCCNACNGTATCCGCAAACAACACCGGGCCNAGATGCTCGATNTCNACTCGCGCCAACGTCGGATCCAGCGTGGCAAACANCTTATCTGCCNCGTANACCNCTGANGCAGTNATGCGATTAAACAGCGTCGATTTACCNGCATTGGTNTAGCCCACCAGCGACAGTACNGGNAGCTCTGNNCGCCGNCGCGCGCGGCGNCTCTGTTCACGCTGGTTNCGCACTCGCTCCAGCCGGCCCTGAATAGATTTNATTCTGGCTCGCAANAANCGGCGGTCGGTTTCCAGCTGGGTTTCACCCGGNCCGCGCAANCCAATGCCNCCCTTTTGCCGCTCCANGTGCGTCCANCCGCGCACCAGNCGGGTACTCATATGGGTNAGTTGAGCCAACTCAACNTGCANCTTNCCNTCNTGNGTGCGNGCACGCTGNGCAAAGATATCCANAATCAATCCTGTTCTNGCGAGCACCCTGCAGCANAGNATCTGCTCCAGGTTGCGCTCCTGACTCGGNCTGAGNGGATGATTAAANATNACNAGCTCGGCCTCGTGCTCACGGCAGGCACTCGCAATCTNNTCAAGCTTNCCCTCNCCNACAAACGTGCGGGCGTGCGGGGCGCTCCGTGACCCGGTAATNGCNGCNACNGGCTCGCCGCCNGCGGAAGCGACCAGCTCCTCGAACTCCAAAAGGCTCAGGTCACGATCGGTCCCGGCAAGCTGCAACTGCACGAGCACAGCACGCTCACCGCCCTGATGACGCTCAAAGAACATGGAAAGTCAGGTGCGCCCGCCAGAGAGCGCTAGGCCATCAATCTTCAGCTGACGCCTCATCATCGGCGGCGGGCAGGCGCACATTGCGCGCAGGCACGACGGTGGAGATAGCGTGCTTATAAACCATCTGCGAAACGGTGTTTTTCAACAGCACCACGAATTGATCAAAGGACTCGATCTGACCCTGCAGCTTGATGCCGTTGACCAGAAATATTGAGACGGGAACTCTTTCCTTGCGCAGGGCGTTGAGGTAAGGGTCTTGTAAGGTATGCCCCTTCGACATGGTTACTCCTTGTTTTGACTGTCAAAAATACGGCGCTCTTAACGNAAGCGCGTTCCGGTCGCCAAGACTTTAGCGACAAAAAAACTCCACCGAGGTGGAGTGTCCACATTCTACTACGATCCGGGCGTCATCTAAAAGTTCCGCATGAGTTCCTGAATGCGNGCATTCCAGAGCCGCTCGGGATCGTCGAGAGCCNCTGTGTCACTGGGAATCCTCGCTTCTACGGCGCTGCGGGAGCTTTGGACTAAGCGCCCCGCTTCATCCGTCAGTAGCCAGGTCAGATCTGGCCAACTCCGGAGCCAGGTCAGTTGCCGTTTGGCAAGCTGACGTGTTGCCGCCAGAATCTTTTCGCGGCACTCCGCCAGGTCGATTTCACCNTCAAAAAAAGACCATATCTGACGATAGCCCACGGCGCGNATCGCCGGCAGATCGGTATGTAATCCATTGCGGTCATAGAGGCTCCTGACCTCATCTAACAGCCCTGCGTCAAACATCGCATCAAGGCGAGTCGCGATTCGCCCATGCAAGACGCTGCGTTCCTGGGGGCAAAGAGCAATGCACTCGTACTCATTTGAACGCTGCGGAGACGCACCCTGCTGCCAATCGCTGAGCGGCTTACCGGTACCTCGATGCACCTCTAGTGCGCGACAGATTCGCTGGCTGTGATTGGGGTGGAGGCGCTCGGCAGTGACCGGGTCCACCGCTGCNAGTTGTTGGTGGAGCGCTGGCCAACCTCGCTCCTCTGCCTCGGCCTCAATGTCTGCTCGCACCTGTGGGTCGATAGNCGGCACATCATCGAGCCCCTCGATAAGCGCCCGGAAATAAAGCAGGCTGCCGCCGACCAGAATGGGTTGACGCCCCCTACCCCGGATCTCGTCCATGCAGTGCTTCGCATCGCGGGCAAAGTCAGCCGCGGTGTAGGGATCCAAGGGGTCACGCACGTGCACCAAATGATGTGGGTAGTCCGGTTTTGCAGCCCCGATCGACAGTCCCCGGTACACCAAAGCTGAATCCACGCTGATGAGCTCGGCATCGAAGCGCTGGGCAAGCGCTTCGGCCAGTGTTGATTTACCCGACGCCGTCGGGCCCATCAGTGCCAACACAGGATCGGTCACGGTCAGCGGCCACGCAGAAACAGTTTGTCCAGATCGGTCATTCCCAATTGCACCCAGGTCGGGCGACCGTGGTTGCACTGACCGGAGCGCTCAGTCTCCTCCATGTCTCGCAACAGCGCATTCATCTCGGGCAAGGTGAGCCTGCGATTGGCCCGCACCGATCCGTGGCAAGCCATGGTCGACAATAATTCATCCAGAGAACTGGCGATCCGGTCGCTGGTCCCAAATTCAAGCAAGTCAGAGAGGACATCGCGCACTAGCAGCTCGGCATCAGCGTCTTTGAGCGCAGCGGGGAGTTCACGGCANATCACAGATTCCTCCCCCACCGCTTCTACCAACACCCCCAGCGAGGCCAACTCTTCTGCCTGCTCTGTGGCGATCGCGGCCTCCCGACTAGAGACTGCCAGCGTCAACGGCACGAGTAACGGTTGGCGGGTAATGCCGCTGCCATCCCGAGCTTGCTTGAGTCGCTCGTAGGTAATCCGCTCATGGGCTGCATGCATGTCGACTAACACCAAGCCCTGCTGGTTTTCTGCGAGAATATAGACGCCGTGGAGTTGCGCCACGGCAAAGCCTAACGGCGGAATGTCAGCTGCGCGGTCAGTGAACTCGGGCTGCGGGGCCGTGCTGTGCGGCTGAGCCGGCGAAGACAGAAAACCANCCGCACCGCTGGGCGGCCAAGCACGATCACCACCCGATGCGGCTCCGATATTCCCGGTCGCGAAGGAGGGTGAACCACCTACCGCCAAGCCCATACTCGACTGCATCGCCACCGTGCCGCTATCGGCCACCGGCATCACTGCGGTGGACTGGCCTGGCCGNACATCNGCCAGCGCACGCGAGAGCGTGCCGAACAGAAAATCATGAACGCCCCGGCTATCGCGGAATCGCACCTCGTGTTTCGTCGGGTGCACGTTCACATCCACTCCTGCTGGGNCCAGCTCCAAAAACAAAACAAAAGCAGGGTGCCGTCCGTGGAACAAGACATCGCGNTACGCCTGCCTGATCGCATGGGACACCAGCTTGTCGCGGATGACGCGGCCATTGACAAAAAAGTACTGCAGGTCAGCCTGACTGCGNGAGAACGTGGGTTCCGCCACCCACCCCCAAAGCCGCAGAGGCCCGGCCTGTCGCTCAACAGGCACAGTGTGCTCGGCGAATTCCCGGCTGCAGATGGCTGCGATCCTTCGATTGCGCTCACTCTCAGTCATCGCTGCGTTGAGCTGCAGGGTTTGTTTGCCATTGTGGCGCACTGTAAATGCGACATCGGGCCGAGATAGCGCCTGGCGCTTGATCACCTCATGAACATGGCCAAACTCGGTTTTTTCGGTGCGCAAGAACTTGCGTCGGGCTGGCGTGTTGTAAAACAGGTCACGCACCTCAAGGGTCGTGCCCCGAGGGTGCGGCGCGGGGCGAACCGATATCGACATCTCACGACCTTCGCACAGTGCCTGCTGACCGTGAGCAGAGTCCTCCCTGGTATTAGAGGTCAATACCAACCGCGATACCGACGCGATAGAGGCAAGCGCCTCCCCGCGAAAGCCGAGCGAAGCTACCGCTTCAAGGTCCTCGATAGAGTCGATCTTGCTCGTCGCGTGACGAGCCATCGAGAGCGCAAGATCGCTCTCACCCATACCCACTCCGTTATCCCGAATCCTCAACAGTCTGGTACCACCCGCCTCGACATCGATATCAATTCGGGTTGCGCNGGCATCAAGGCTGTTCTCAACGGCCTCCTTCACAACGGACGACGGCCGCTCCACCACCTCACCGGCAGCGATCTGATTAGCAAGACGAGGCTCGAGGATACGAATCACGCTCAACCCTCCGGAATCACTAAAGTCTGACCCACAAAGATCACGTCACGGCCGAGGCCATTGCTGTGCTTAATTGAGGCAACGGTCACACCGTAGCGCTCCGCTATTTCGGATAGTGTATCGCCNGCGACGATGGTCACTTCGCTGCCCCCCTTTTCCCGNTGCCAGGCAAGNANCGTCCCCGGTGGCGGTTGACGCGCAAACCAGCTCTGGATACCGCGCCGGATTGCCCGCGCCATTTTGTCCTGATAGGCAGGGGTCGCCAGACGCTCCGCCTCCCCGGGATTGGAAATAAAGCCCGTCTCGATCAGTAATGATGGCACATCAGGGGATTTGAGCACGGCAAATCCTGCCTGCTCAACGCGCTTTTTGTGAAGTCGCGCGACACCGCCGATCTGCTCGAGAATGAGGGTGCCCAGATTGAAACTGGTATCCAGCGTGCCGTCCATCGACAGATCCGTCAATACGCCTGCCAACATGGGATCCATCTCTCCCAGCTCGACGCCCCCCACCATATCCGCGGCATTCTCAGTATCAGCCAGATACTGCGCGGTGGTAGAGGTGGCGCCCCGTGTCGAGAGCGCGTAAACCGAGGCTCCGCGCGCCGACGCTTCCCGAAATGCATCGGCATGGATCGAGACAAAAAGATCGGCCTTTAAGGCACGGGCACGATCTCGACGACTTTTCAGGCTCACATAGTAATCTCCGGTGCGCACGAGCACGGGTTTAAAGCCGGGTATCTTTGCGAGCTGACCCTCCAAACGGCGNGCAATTTGCAGTACGACAGATTTCTCCCGAAGCCCGCCCGGACCCAAGGCACCCGGGTCCTCACCGCCATGCCCGGGATCGATCGCAATGACGATGTCGCGGCGACTCTCTAACGACTCTACGGACATTACCGGTCGAGGCGCCACCGGCTTGCTGTCATCGAACAGATCGATCACCACGCGATACCCTGTCGTGTCGTTCGGGGGCAACAAAAAAACCGAGGTCCGCACCGNTGCAGCGAGATCAAAGACCAGCCGAAGATCGGTACCTTTGCGGACACCGGAGCGCAGTTGNCGAATAGGTGTACCTTCAAGCGGCAGTGACTGCAGACTTGTGCCNANTTGACTGCTGGCCAGATCCACCACAAAACGGTCCGGGTTAGCCAGCGACAGAGTATTGAACTCGGCCGACCCGGACAGATCGAGCACCACCCGGGTGTGGTCGGGTGCTCGCCACAATCGCACGGCGTCGACGTCGGCAGCACCCGCTACCGGCACTGAACTCATCACCACGACTGCCGCGATAGCCATGCCCGCGAGTCGCCGGATTAACCGAACGCCGCGCCGCCAGTCCGCGATGTCATCGCCCTCGGGGCGCTGTGGACACATCGCCATATCAGCCCGATAGCGCTTCAAGCAGTGTCTTGCTGTGAGCACTCAGACTGGCAACCCGCCCGGCGCCCTCGGGTGTGAGCGTAATATCCAGCGTGGGCAGGGGCAGGTAATCTTCGGCGCGCTCTGGCCATTCGATCAACAGAATGCCCTGCGNAGAGAGATAATCGTCCACTCCAAGATAGGTCAGCTCGTGGGCATTNCCCAGCCGATATAAATCGAGATGAAAGACCGGTCCATCCAGCATGGCTTCATAAGGCTCCACCAGNGTGTAGGTTGGGCTCTTCACTGAGCCTTTATGGCCTCTCCCGCGCAAAAAGCCGCGGCTGAGTGTGGTCTTGCCCGCACCCAGTTCACCGCGCAGGAACACCACTTGGGGCACCGTCACGCAGCGCGCGAGTCGGTCACCCAGCGCCAGTGTCGCCTCCTCGTCGATCAGCGCGATTTTACAGTGGTGGGTCAGAGTCCGGGCCATACATCAAGTGTAACGCGCTCGGCCGGGCATCTGTCACAATCTCACCATGACCGACCCCACCACTCTCGCCAACGACCAGACTACTGCCCCCAACGCGGCGCTGCTGAACAGTATTCGCACATGGGGATGCGAGCTCGGATTTCAGGCATTGGGCTTTACGGGTATCGAACTTTCCCAACACCAAGACTACCTCGCAAAATGGTTGGCGGCGGGTTACCACGGGCAGATGGACTGGATGGCCCGCCACGGTGATAAACGAAGCCGTCCCGAAGCGCTGGTGCCGGGGACCTGTACCGTCATCACCGCNCGAATGGACTATCTACCCGAGGGCGAAGACCCTGAGACCGTGTTGGCCTCCACAGACAAGGCTTATATCTCTCGTTACGCGCTGGGNCGCGACTATCACAAACTCATGCGCGCCAGACTGGCCAAGCTCGCCAAANAAATTGAAACGCAGCTCGGACGCGGTCAATACCGGGCGTTTGTCGACAGCGCTCCGGTACTGGAACGCGCCTTGGCCGAGAATGCCGGCCTGGGCTGGATTGGCAAGAACACCATGCTGCTGAATGACAAAGCGGGGTCCTGGTTCTTCCTTGGCGAGATCTATACCGACATTCCGCTTCCNACTGATCCACCGCAAGAGACCGAGCACTGCGGGAGTTGCCGCGCCTGCCTCGATGTCTGTCCGACCAATGCCTTTNCCGCGCCCTGGGTGCTCGACGCTCGCAAATGCATTTCCTACCTGACGATTGAGCACGATGGCGTCATTCCGGAAGCGCTGCGGCCCGCAATGGGCAACCGAATTTATGGCTGTGACGACTGTCAGCTGGTTTGCCCCTGGAATAAATTTGCTCAGCGCACCGCCGAGCCCGATTTTGCACCGCGACACGGATTAGATGACATTGATTTNCTCGACTGCTTTGGCTGGGATGAGTCGACCTTTCTCGCGCGCACTGAAGGCTCAGCGATTCGGCGGATTGGCTACGAACGCTGGCGGCGTAATGTGGCNATCGCGCTGGGCAACGCGGCATCCAGCGGCGCCATCAAAGCAGCGCTGACATTAGCCCTCGAGGATCCATCCGACATAGTGCGTGAACACGTGCAGTGGGCGCTGGCTCAGCACCCTTANGTGCCGGAGACTCANTCCACCCGCAAAAAATGCGTGCGGTAGTGACGCAGCTCCTCAATCGATTCCCGAATATCNTCAAGCGCCTGATGCATACCTTGCTTGGGTGCCAAAGGAAGATCCGGTCGCCAGCGCTGCATCAAGATTTTCAGGGTGCTGACATCGAGATTGCGGTAGTGAAAGAATTTTNCGAGGTCGGGCATGTGGCGCGCCATAAACCGGCGGTCCTGACAGATAGAATTCCCGCACATAGGGGAGTGACCTTCGGGCACCCAGCGGCGCAAAAAGTCCAGCGTCATGTCAGTGGCCACCTGCTCCGTGATCTCGCTCGTTCTGACACGATCTGCCAATCCGGAGCCGGTATGGGTTCGGGTATTCCATTCATCCATCGCATCGAGCTCTGCCGGTGCCTGATGAATCGCGATCACCGGGCCCTCGGCCAACACGGTCAGATTGGAATCCGTCACGATGGTCGCAATCTCGATGACCCGGTGAACATCGGGGATCAAGCCGGTCATTTCCATATCCACCCAGATCAGGTTCTGGTCACTGACCGCCATCTGTTTGCTCCTCTTTTGCCCGACCTGATTGACATCATTGCGGCGTCGCCCTCTCAGGAACCTGCGCCAAGTCGTGTCGGGTGACATACACTAGCACGATGACAAAGCGTCGCCTCACCGATCAACAAGCGCGCCGAATACAGGCTCAGCGCTCCCACTCGGGCCAGCAGTCGCCTGAGACAGGACAGGCGGGCCTGGTGATCGCCCGCTATGGTAAGCAAGCGCTGGTCGAGACGCGCCTTGGAGAGCGCATGCTTTGTCACCTTCGCGCACACCTCGAATCCCCGGTGGCAGGGGATGAAGTGCTGTGGCTACCGGCAGAGGAAACCGGCGTCATCGACGCGTTGATTACACGGCGCAATGTGCTNAAGCGGCCAGATGCTCAAGGTCGNCTNNGNCCGGTGGCCGCTAATATTGATCTCATGCTGATCGTGTTCGCTCCNGAGCCTGCCCCGCAGGCGAATCTACTGGACCGCTATCTGGTCGCTGCNGAAGACATNGGGGTGGAGGCTCTGTTGGTACTCAACAAGGCCGACTTACTCAAAGACGACCAGCTNCCGCAGCAACTGNNGCGATATGCCTCTCTCGGTTACCGCACGCTGACCACGCATCACAAACTACCGGATCTAGAGTCGCTCACCACCGTCATTGCTGATCGCACCTTGGTGTTAGTAGGGCAGTCCGGCGTCGGGAAATCGTCGTTAATACAAAGACTGCTGCCAGACGCCTCGATTCGTGTAGGCGCACTGTCGGAGGTCGCCGATAAAGGCCGCCACACCACGACCACCGCGGAGGTATTTCATCTCCCCGGAGGCGGCCGACTGATCGACTCACCCGGTGTTCGGGATTTTGGCCTCACCCATGTCTCACCCGACGCGGTTGCCACTGGCTTCACAGAGTTCAGGCCTTACCTCGGCCACTGCCGATTCCGTGACTGCCAACATCAGAGTGAACCGGGCTGCGCTGTGAAAGCAGCCATCGAAGCCGGGAAGATCCGCGCCGAGCGCTTCGAGAGCTTTCGCCAGATTGTCGCCAGTCTTGACGCCGGTGGTTAGTGGTGGCCTGCTGGCGCGTCGATTGTGAGCGCCGAGCGAACCTTAACGGCGTCACCCGCTTGATCGGCCCACTGCAAATCTGCCGCTTCTGTCACCAGCACCACCGTCGAGCCCAAAAAAAACCGTCCCATTTCCTGACCCGCTTCCAACAAGGGCGCTTCGTTAACATTCCATACCTGTTCGCGAATCGCTCCAGCACCGGGGGGTTCCCGCCCTCCCCAGACCGTAGCGATGCCCGCGACAATCATGGCGCCTACCATGACCACCGCAACACTCCCGCGATCTGTCTCAAAAAAACAGACCAGTCGCTCGTTGCGGGCCAACAAGCCGTCAACGCGCTCCACCGTCGCAGAATTGACAGAGAACAGGTCTCCGGGAACATAGCGCGTCCTGACCAAATGTCCCCGGATAGGGATGTGAACCCGGTGATAATCCCGCGGGGAGAGGTAGGTCGTGGCAAAACAGCCCTTGGCAAAGCGGCTGGCCTCTTCCTCACTCCCCGCCAGCAGCGCTCGCACGCTATAGGTCCGACCTTTGGCTTGTACCAATTGCGACGATGAAAGGGTGCCGCGCTGGCTCAGCACGCCATCTGCGGGATGGCACCATTGGCTGTCCGCCAGTGGCCGCACGCCTTCGCGCAAAGATCGCGTGAAAAAGGCGTTGAAGTGCGGAAAATCTTCACTTGAAGAACAGGTCGCTTCGGCGAGATCAATATCATATCGGGCCATAAAACGGCGGATGAGAAAGTTTTTGAGCCAAATTGGCCGCTCAAGCTGGGCCAGTCTGCCAACAAGACGCGAGAGCGAGTGCTGCGGCAAAATTGCCTGCAGTGCAGTCATTACAGATTCCATGACGGTAGTGTAACCTAGGCTCTCCAGTACGATGAATGTCGCTATGACCACCCAGCCCCAAACATCCCTGCTGTCACTATTAATGGCCCTTGCAGTCGCCTTGTCCGCGAGTATTAGTCGCGCTCAAGACGACATGGGAGCTGACGCCGCGCCTGTGGAGGCGGAGCTGAGCGCCACCGATACAGCGGTGGCCGCTGACGACACATTAGCCGATGAGGTGATTGAGTCTGAAGAGGACTGGCTCGAGGGTGGCCACGAGTATGCTGCCCGCAAAGCAAACGAAATGACGCAATGGGTGGACAACTTTTTCGGCAACGACGAGCGTGATCTTGAACAGGCGAACTCCCGGCTGCGGTTACGAACTATTTACAACTGGGACGAACGGCTAGACAACGAGGTGAAGTTTCGGCTCGGCGGAAAGGTCAGCCTGCCCCAGATCTCCAAGCGACTCGATCTGGTTTTCCGCGGCGAAGACATGGATGACTTCAGTAACGATGGTGTTGAAGACCCCTCTGAGGATCGCATCGGACTACAGTTACAAGTCGGCCCAAAAGACATTCGTAAACATCGTTTTGATCTGACCGTTGGGTTTGGCAGCTCAGGCCCCAAGCCCGGCGCCAAATATGTGTATCAGGATGCATTTGCCGAGGACCTGAACTTCCGCTTCACCCAGCGGTTCACCTATGATCTGGGCGAAGGCGGCTATGGCTCTTCGCGCTTTGTACTCGATAAAGCGCTGCGCGAGCGAGAACTGGTGCGCGCCTATACCCGATTTCTGTACGGTGAAAAAACCGATGGCACCGAGTGGTCAACGAGCTTGTCCTACGCCCGCGGTTGGCAAGGGGACAGCGGGCGCGTGGGAGCGACTTGGCTTTATGTGGGTGCCGACGGGCAGACCGAGCCCTATGATTTCGTAAAGAACTACAAAGTGGGCCTCAGACTGCGCCGGCAAGCCTATAAGAATTTCGTATTCTGGGAGGTTGAGCCCAGCTACAACTGGCGGATCGATGAGCCCTATTTCGATCGCGAGGGCGCCTGGCGGATCGAGTTACGACTCGAGTTTTTGCTTTTCGACAATCCCGCCGAAACCGTCGAGCGGCAAATCCGCTAGCACATAGCGCAACCCGGCGAGGGGCCGCGACGAGCCTTATAGATTCTCTTCCGCGAAGGCAGCCAAACGCGAGCGCACGATCCCGTTCACATGCATCACGCCCGCGTGGGGATAACTTTTGACCTTCTCGACCAGATAGGTGAGTCCCGATGTCAGGGGCGAGATGTACTTGTTATCGATCTGTGCAAGATTGCCCAGCACCACCAATTTGGAATCCGCTCCCACACGGCTGATGATCGATTTCAACTGAAACTGGGTCAGTCCCTGAGCCTCATCAATCACGATATAAGCACCGTTAAAAGAGCGGCCACGCATAAAGTTTAGCGATTTAAACTGAATATTGGCGCGCTCCTTCACGTATTCGATGCTGCCGTTCGAACACTCGTCCGCGCCATGAAGAATCTCAAGATTGTCGTCGAAAGCCGCCAACCAAGGCGCCATCTTTTCTTCCTCGGTGCCGGGCAGAAAGCCAATTTCCTCGGCGATCGGTGGCGTAGATCGCGCAACAATGAGCTTGTTGTACTTGCGCTGCTCGAGAATAGCGTGAAGTCCATAGGCGAGGGCCAATAAGGTCTTACCTGAACCCGCGGGTCCGGTGAGGACTGTCATATCGACATCTTCGCTATCCAGCAGACGCATCGCCATCGCCTGCTCCAGATTGCGGGGCGCCAGGCCCCAAAAACGCTGGTTCATCAGATGATCGCGACTGTCGACTGCCAGGTAAACATAGTCCTCATCGACATGGTCCACGTAGGCAATAAATGCCTGGTCGTCGTAAACAAATTGATTGGGATAAGCATCGGGCAGTTCTGATCGCGGTATCCGGTGTAGCGTAAGGTTCTCTTCACGGACCGTATCGACTTGTTGAATGCTGGACCAAAAATCGCCGCTAAAGCACTCGTAGCCGGTCGACAACAAATCAATGTCATCTAGCACACGGTCATGACGATAATCTTCGACGTGCTCAAGCCCCGACCCCTTGGCCTTGATCCGCATATTGATGTCTTTGGTCACCAAACACACAAAGCCCCCCGGATTGTCCGCGCTAAGACGGAGCGCCACGTTAATGATGCGGTTGTCGTTGGCCTGATCCTCATTGGTGTTGAGAAACGGCACCTCGGCGTCATCAACAATCAGCTGGTCGGGGAAAATCGCTAACGCGCCGAGACGATTTTCGTCGAGATTGGACCCCGGGATATCCACCCCTTTTTGGATCTGCTGCGGCGAGGCGTTCCCCACCACCTTGTCGATCAGCTGAATGGCAATACGCGCCTCACGGCTGACGCTTTTATCACGCCGATCCTTGATGTGATCGAGCTCCTCAAGAACCGTCATGGGGATCACAACCTGATGCTCGGCGAACGCCGTGATCGCGGTCGGATCGTGCAACAGCACGTTGGTGTCGAGTACGTAAATCTTACGATGTGCCGGTTCGAGCTGAGTGATTTCGGGGGTCTCGGCTGCAGTCAGCGGCATGTAATCTCCTCGCGGGGCAAGTTAAA
>NYTG01000038.1 GCA_002683395.1 Halieaceae bacterium
GCTGCCTTTGCCGAGGGTGACGCGGTGCTATTTATGAATTTTCGCGCCGACCGCGCGCGGCAACTGGCACAGGCGCTAACAGACCCGAACTTCACTGGCTTTGCCCGTGGCGCTCAACCCGATATTTGTCTCGTCACCACCACTGGATACGCCGCCGCCCTGCCCTGTCCGGTTGCGTTTCCCCCCGACACCCTGGAAGACAGTCTTGCCGAGGTCTTGGCAAATGAAGGGCTGACCCAGCTGCGTATCGCCGAGACCGAAAAATACGCTCACGTCACTTTTTTCTTCAGTGGCGGTCGCGAAGATACCTTCGCAGGTGAAACCCGCCTACTGATTCCATCGCCCGATGTCGCGACCTATGACCTCAAGCCAGAGATGAGTGCCCGAGAAGTGACCGACTCATTGGTAGAGTCGATTGAGTCCGGCGACTATGACTTCATCGTCGTAAACTTTGCCAACGGCGATATGGTTGGGCACACAGGCCAATATGAAGCAGCTATCGCTGCAGTCGAAACGTTGGACCAGTGTATTGGCCGGATCGAGGCTGCATTGCTCGCTTGCGGTGGCGAAGGCCTGATCACTGCTGACCACGGTAACTGCGAACAAATGCGGGATTACGAAAATGACCAGCCCCATACCCAGCACACCACGGAACCGGTACCGCTGATTTACATCGGTGAACCTGCGCGCACACTAGACCCCAATGGCGGCATCCTCGCCGATGTCGCACCAACTGTCCTGACGATGATGGGACTCGACATCCCTGAGGCCATGTCGGGACGCAGTCTTCTGACGCACTGAGCATCTCACAGGTGGCCCGTGTTCTCGCGTTCCGCCCGTTACTCCGCGTCGGCTACCTCGCAGCGTGTTTACTGTTTAGCGCTCACTTATCGGCACAGTCATCTGAGCCTGCAGATCAGACCGCGGAGCAACTCGCCGCCCTCAAAGCCGAGATCGACGCCATTCAGTCGCAGCTGGACGCGCAGGAGCAAACCCGCGATACCTTGCAGGAAACGCTTCGGGAGGCAGATATCCAGATTGGTGTTTATGACGGGCAGCTGCATGTGCTGTCCCGCCAGCATGTCGCCATACAAAACCAACTAGTTCATCTCGACACACAGCGAGCACAGCTCAAGGCCGCACAGCGGCAGCGCAGTGACCACATCGAGGACAGCATCCAGCAATTATGGGTGCTGCAGCAAGGCGGTGGTTTGCGGGTCTGGCTGGGCAATCAAAACCCTGGTGATGTTGCCCGCCACCTCGCGTTTTTTCAGACGATTATCGAGGATCAACGAGCGATCCTAGCCGAGTATGAGCAAGGCCTCAGCGCCATTGAGAGCAACCGGGATGCCACTGCCGAAACGGAGGTCAAACTGGCACAACAGACCGATCTTGTGGGCGAAACCAGAGAAAAGCTGGCAGCCCAGCAAGCTTTGCGGCAACAGGCCTTGGCGGAGATCAACACGCAGCTGGGGAATAACCAGCAGCGCTTGGCCATGCTCACACGGGACCAACAGCGCCTCAATGCGCTGCTCGACGAACTCCAGTCGCTTTCCATGCCATCACCCTCGCCATTGATTGAGCCACAACCCTTTCCCGACACCCGGGGTGCACTGCCGATGCCCGTCTCGGGCACACCCACAAACCGGTTTGGCGCGCGACGCAACGCCGACATTCGCTGGCGCGGGTGGCTGATTGCTGCCAAAGAAGGCGAGCCCATTCAGGCGATCCACGATGGTCACGTTATCTATGCAGACTGGTTGCGAGGTCAAGGCTTGCTGCTGGTACTGGATCATGGCGACGGTTGGCTTTCCCTATACGCCCACAACCGAAGTCTGCTGAGAAAAGTCGGCGATCGGATCAACGCCGGCCAGACGATCGCCAGGGCGGGCGCCAGCGGCGGCAGCGAGACACCCGGTCTCTATTTCGAGATTCGGCATCAGGGTAAACCGGTTGACCCGGCTGACTGGATTCGCCGCTGAGTAGTCATCGGATAATCGGGTACCATTAGCGGCCTATTATTTCAGGTATCCATCATGGACGTGCGTTTTCGCTCCTGCGGCATCGGACTGCTGCTCACTCTGGCAACCTGTTTTCCTGCCTGGGCAGATGAGGCTGTCACCGACACGATTGCTCCTCCCCATGGTGCGGGTCCGCAGGATGCTGCCGACGGTGCAGCGGACACTGCCGCTCAATCGCTGCCGCTTGAAGAGCTGCAAATGTTTGCCGATGTGTTTAACCAAATTCGTCAGGGTTATGTCGAGTCCGTTCCCGACAGCGAGCTGTTCGAGCTCGCCGTGCAGGGCATGCTGTCGGGACTCGACCCCCACTCGGTTTTTCTTCAGGAAAAAGCCTACGACTCTCTTCAGGAGACCACACAGGGCGAGTTCAGCGGCCTTGGCATCGAGATTGGGCAGGACCGCGGCTACATCACGATCATCGCGCCGATCGACGGATCACCCGCCGAGGCAGCGGGACTCGAAGCCGGCGATATCATTCTCAAAGTCGACGGGGAGTCTATTCGCGATCTGCCCGTTAACAAGTCTGTGGATCTCATGCGGGGCCCGACCGGCTCTGAGGTCATGCTGACCATTGGCCGGCGAGGGGTGGCGGACCCTTTTGATGTGGCCGTGATACGCGACATCATCAAAGTCGCCAGTGTACGCAGCCGCGAGTTGATGGAGGGCTACCTGTGGTTGCGGGCGTCACAGTTTCAAAAAGACACCGGGCTAGAGGCCATTTCCACTCTGGAAAAGGCACTGACTAAAGGTGCGCTCAAGGGCGTCGTGCTCGACCTGCGCAATAACCCCGGTGGTGTGCTGGGTGCCAGCGTCGATATGGCCGGGGCAGTGCTCGATGGTGGCTTAGTCGTGTATACCGAAGGACGGCATCCTCAGGCGGCAGATCGTTATGAGGCCGCCGCGGGCGACCTGTTGAACGGTACGCCCATTGTCGTGCTCATTAACGGCGGCTCGGCGAGCGCCTCGGAAATTGTGGCGGGCGCCCTGCAAGACCGTCGACGTGCGGTCATTATGGGTACGCGAAGCTTTGGTAAGGGCTCGGTACAGACCATTCTGCCGGTCAGCGACACCCGCGCCGTGAAACTCACCACCGCGCTTTACTACACGCCCGACGGTCGCTCTATTCAGGCTGAAGGTATCGTGCCCGATATCGTCGTGGAGCGAGCAGAGGTCAAGAGTGTTGAGTCGGAGCGACGGACCAAAGAGGCCGATCTACAGGGCAGCCTCAGCGGCGGCGACCCGGTCGATGCGCAATCCGAGAGCGAGTCTCTAACCGAATTGCGCAATTCGGATAATCAGCTTTACGAGGCGCTGACGCTGCTTCGCGGCATCAACCTTTTGACGCCGGAGACCGCGCCTGCGGAAGAGATTGAGGTTGAACTTGAGAGTGAAGAAACTGCGGCTACCGTCGTTACCGACACTCCCTGAAAACCCTAACCAAGAGCGAATCGGCTCACTGCGGAGGGTTTTGTCGCGCGACGTTATAGCCTCATCGTGATGCCCTGATCGGCCATAAAGGCTTTGGCCTCNCCCACGGTGTACTCACCGAAGTGGAAGATGCTGGCCGCCAGCACGGCATCGGCACCGCCCTGGGTTACGCCATCTGCAAGGTGCTGTAGCGTGCCCACACCGCCCGAGGCAATGACGGGAATATCAACCGCATCGGTGATCGCGCGGGTGATCGTGAGCTCAAACCCATCGCGGGTGCCGTCGCGATCCATGCTGGTCAGTAACAGCTCTCCGGCACCCAGCGCAGCCATCCTTCGCGACCACTCGACGGCCTCAATACCGGTCGGTTTNCGCCCTCCGTGGGTAAACAGCTCGTAACGCGGCGGGTCATCCGANTCTGAAACACGCTTCACATCAATGGCCACCACAATGCACTGCGAACCAAAGCGTGCCGAGGCATCGCTCACCAGCTCCGGGCGATGAATCGCCGCTGTATTGATGCTGACCTTGTCGGCACCGGCATTGAGCATGGTGCGAATATCCTGCAGTGTGCGGATACCTCCCCCGACCGTTAGCGGAATAAAAACCTCGCGGGCAATCTGCTCCACCGTATTGACAGTGGTGTCACGCTCTTCATGACTNGCGGTAATATCGAGAAAGGTAATTTCGTCGGCGCCTTCATCGTTGTAACGGCGCGCGACCTCAACCGGGTCTCCGGCGTCGCGGATACCCACGAAGTTAACGCCCTTCACGACGCGCCCCTGATCNACATCAAGGCAGGGAATGATGCGCTTGGCGAGCGCCATCAGTCGCTTCCCAGAAACGCATCAACCATGGTCTGTGCGGCTGCCAGGTCCAGCGTTCCTTCATAAATAGCACGACCGGTAATGGCGCCACAGATTCCCGCCTGCGCATGCTGCATCAGCCCACGCACATCATCGAGCTGACTGATGCCGCCGGAAGCAATAACCGGCAGACCAGATTGCTCGGCGAGCGCCACGGTGGCCTCGAGATTGACGCCCTGCATCATGCCGTCGCGGTCGATGTCGGTGTACACCACAGCGGTGACCCCGGCATCGGCGAAGCGTCTTGCCAAATCGGTGGCCTCGAGTTCGCTCTCGCTGGCCCACCCCTCTACCGCAACGCGACCGTCGCGCGCATCAATGCCAACAATAATGTGTCCCGGAAACTGAGCGCAGGCCTTGTGCACAAAATCAGGATCTTTGGCTGCCATGGTGCCGATAATCGCGTACTCGACCCCGGCCTCGAGATAACCTGCAATGGTATCGAGGTTGCGAATGCCGCCGCCGATCTGAATGGGNAAATCGGGCAACGCTCGCGAAATCGCCTCGATAATATCGGCATTCACCGGCTCTCCTGCAAAGGCGCCGTCGAGGTCAACCACATGCAAGCGCCGCGCGCCCTCACCGGCCCAGCGACGTGCCATCGCAACGGGATCGTTGGAGAACACCGTGCTGTCTGCCATGTCGCCCTGGCGGAGACGAACACACTGTCCGTCTTTTAGATCAATGGCGGGTATTACGAGCATGTGCCATCCCAATTGAGAAAATTCTTTAACAGGGTGAGTCCTGCGGTGTGGCTCTTTTCCGGATGAAATTGNGTGGCGAAGAGGTTGCCCTGCGAGAGCGCCGCACAGCCCGTCAGTCCGTAGTCAAACGTTCCTGCTACGACNGCCGGGTCATCGGGTACAACGTGGTAGCTATGAACAAAATAAAAACGGGTGCCTGCCGCAATGCCCTGCCAAAGAGGATGTGGGCCGACCGGTTGCACGGCATTCCAACCCATGTGGGGCACCTTGAGCCGCTCACCCTGCTCGCCTTGATNAGCCTCACCAAAAAATACCACCTGCCCCGGCAAACGATCCAGGCAGGGTACGCCTTCATTTTCCTCAGAGCGAGTCATCAGTGCCTGCATCCCCACACAGATTGCGAGAACCGGTTTGCGCTGTACGGTGAGCACCTGATCAAGCAACTGATCACAACCCAGCTGGCGAATAGCCTCCATGCAATCGCGGATGCCGCCGACTCCAGGAAATACCACACGATCCGCCTTGGCAATCGCCTCGGGGTCATGGCTAACCATCACCTCGCTGGCGCCCACNTGTTCCAGTGCGCTGGCAACAGAGTGCAGATTGCCCATACCGTAATCGATCACGGCGACCCGCTGGGTCACGGCTTACAGAACCCCTTTAGTCGACGGGCTGGTACCTGCCATGGCCGCGTCGCGGGCAACCGCCATACGCAATGCACGGCCAAAGGCCTTGAACACCGTTTCGGCCTGATGGTGGGCGTTGTGCCCGCGGAGGTTATCGATATGCAGCGTCACCTCGGCATGGTTCACGAAGCCCTGAAAAAACTCGATCACCAGATCCACGTCAAAATCGCCAACCGTNGCGCGGGTAAAGGGCACGTGAAATTCCAGCCCCGGCCGCCCACTGCAGTCGATGACCACCCGAGACAACGCCTCATCCAGTGGCACATAAGCATGGCCATAGCGGATGATGCCTTTCTTGTCTCCGATTGCTTCGCTAAACGCCTGACCCATCGTGATGCCGATNTCCTCCACGGTGTGGTGGGCATCGATATGCAGATCGCCTTTGGCATGAATATCGAGATCAATCTGCCCGTGACGGGCAATCTGGTCGAGCATATGCTCAAGAAAGGGCAACCCCGTATCGAGGGTGCACTGACCGGTGCCGTCNAGGCAGAGCTCGACGGCGATTTGGGTCTCGAGGGTCTCGCGGCTAATCGAAGCCTTGCGAACTCCCGCATCTTGCTGACTCATGCTTTTTTCTCCCGGACGCCCCGACATACAGCGCGGGCGCTACACTAGGGGCGACATTGTATAGAAAGAGCCCGTTTACTTCATTGCGAAGCTTTACCACTTCATGAGCTCACCCGATCACATTGCCGATGCCCTCCTTGGCTGGTTTGACCGCCACGGACGCAAAGATCTGCCCTGGCAGCACGACCGAACGCCCTACCGCGTCTGGGTCTCCGAGATCATGTTGCAGCAGACTCAAGTCACAACTGTGATTCCCTTTTACCAGCGATTCATGGCCGCGCTCCCGTCAATCGAAGACCTTGCGGCCGCGCCAGAAGATAGCGTGCTGCACCTTTGGACAGGACTGGGTTACTACGCCCGCGCGCGAAACTTGCATCGCTGTGCACAAGAAATCTGTCGCAAGCACAACGGCCAATTCCCGACAGACCCGGCGGGGTTAGAAGCACTGCCGGGCATCGGCCGCTCCACCGCGGGCGCGATCCTGTCACTCGCCATGCATACCCGCGCGCCGATTCTGGATGGCAATGTGAAGCGGGTTCTGGCCCGATACCACGCCGTGGAAGGCTGGCCGGGCCAACGCGCGGTAAGCGATCNACTGTGGCAGCACGCAGAGCACCACACACCTCAGGAGCGGGTAGCAGACTTTACACAAGCGNTCATGGANCTGGGTGCAACCTGCTGCACTCGCAGCCAGCCACGTTGCGATACCTGCCCGCTGCATCGCGGATGTGCGGCTCGGCAACGGGGTCGCCAAGCGGATTTTCCCGGTCGCAAGCCGCGCAAGGAAACACCGCAGCGGAGGCGCTGGCTTGCCGTTGTGACCCGCTCTCCCGGCGAGGTACTGCTAGAAAAGCGACCGGCCTCGGGCATTTGGGGGGGCTTGTGGGCACCCCCTGAATTCGATGCAGAAGTCGCTGCCAGGGCCTGGATACAAGACCTCGTTGGTCTACCGAAGGAGCACTGTCGAGTCGATGCGCCCTTCCATCACACCTTCACCCATTTT
>NYTG01000039.1 GCA_002683395.1 Halieaceae bacterium
GTTCTCCGATATGCCCAACATGGCCTTTACGGTTGGCTATACCAACTCCTCCTGGACACTCAAGGTGGAACTCACCGCAAACTACCTATGTCGGCTGCTCAATCACATGCAAAAGCGGGGTCACGACTGCGTTGTGCCACGATTGAAAGGCAGCATAGAAGAGGAGCCCTTCCTCGATTTTAATGCGGGATACGTGCTGCGCTCCCGGGACCGCTTTCCGAAACAGGGCAACCGATTACCGTGGAAAAACTATCAGAATTACATCAAGGATTTTATGAGCTTGCGCCTTGGCAAACTGCGCGACAAGGAGCTGGAGTTTCGCTAGTGACCCTAATCGTCTTTGGCGAAATGGACCCGCGGGCGCAACCAAAGTAATCAGTGCCAGACCTCAAGGTTATTACACCGGATCATGCGACGATCAAGTGTGATGGTGAGTATCGGCGCCATATCGCATGCCTCCAGCAATGCGCTCACTTCACCCCTCTTCTCTTGTGAAAAATCAGCAAAGGTATCGTGCACGCGCTGAAGCAGATAAAACCGATGCGGTTGGGCAAGCGACGTGATCTGCTCGCTCCGCACGGTGAAGTCGGCGGTGCCCAAAGATTCGGCCAAGCGCCCTACCGCTGTCACCCCCCCCTCGGGCTGATGCTTACCGAGCCAGCCATTGATAAGGTCTGCAGCGGCCAGCGTTTCGGGCACAAAATCCTCGGCAAGTATTTTTAGTACCTCTACCAGCGTCTCGGGCACCTCGTCGTTGGCCAGAAAGTCGTTGCCGGCATTGAAGAACTCTGGAGCATCCTGATCTTCGCGATTCATGCGCTCTACCCATCGGTACACGGCCGGAGCGCGCTGTTGCATGAGCCTCGCGGGATGAGGGTCGCGCCCTAAATGGGCATACATGGGCGCAAGCAATCCGAAATCACCGATGCAGGGGCGCCAACCCAGAAGATAGGGGTAGCTTTCCAAGTGAGCGTTAAGCGCGTCGAGGTACTCGAGGTACAAGTCCTCCACTAGCTTTTGGCTCTGCTCGGTCACACCAAAGATCATGGCCGCATGCCGCATGCGATTCATCATGGCTTCGGTTTTTGCTGCGCGCTCCGGCACATCACGTTGTGAGTGCAAAAAGTGATAGCGCACGAACTCGAGATTGTCCTCGGGGAAGTTCCAGCGGTAGTGCATGGCCGGTCGCAGCAGACCATCGGTGCCGATCACATCAAACAGGGCGCTGATCACTTGCTGGCGCGGACCTTGAGGCTGACAGTGTCGCCCATTTGCGGCCTCAAAGTGCTCAATGATGGCACCCCCATCGCGAATCACTTCGCCCTCTGCTGTTACTAAAGTAGGGATAGTCGGCAGTTTACCTTTGGGCAGCACCTCCGCCTTGAAGCTCTCATGCCCGGTTGAGCGCTCCTCGAAGGGAATCCGATTTTTAATCAGATAACTGCGGGCGCGCCCGGAGTACAGGGAGTGCGACATAGCATAGAGGATGTGCTGCTGGGTCATCTCAGATTTTTCGCCTCATGCGGTAGGCCACTAAAAACGGCAGCATAATGAGCGCGGTGAGGAGCCCCACCATCACCGGAGTCCGCGATCGTTGGTGAAGCGTGTTGATCACCAACTGCTTGATATGGCCATACCCCACCGGCATCTCAAGCACCTTGTTGTCTTGCTTATATCGCTCATAGGCAGACAGCATTCGCTGCAGGCGGGCAGGGTCTGACGACGCCAGATCTTTGCTTTCGCCCGGGTCCTCTTTGATATTGAACAGACGCCACTCACTATCACCCAGCGGTTTGCGGTTCACAACAATCTTATAGTCACCCTGAAACAACGCGGCATTGCCCGCCAATTCATACCCCACCGCGTCGTCAGCGCCATAAACTTGCTCTGCGTTACCGGACAATACAGGCGACAGGTCTCGCCCAATCATGGCTTCGGCGGGTCGGCCACCGTAGCGCCCATCAGGCGGCTGGACACCGGCGAAGGACAGTATCGTTGGCGTGATATCGGTGACAAAAGTAAAAGCGTCGTTCAGTACACCTCGCTGAGGCAGGGACTCACCTGCCACAATCAGTGGCACCCGCATGCCACCCTCACCGGCATAAAACTTGTAGTAAGCCAGAGGGCTGACTGCTGAGCTGGCAAAGCTGGGACTTATGGTGCTGTAGCTGCCTTTTAGGCCGAGCGTTTCGTAATCGGTGTTGTAGCCCAGCGACCGCGCTTGTTGTTGGTTGATAAAGGCGCGCGGGTCGGCGGGCCCTGATGCCTCGGCGCCATTGTCTGAGGTAAAAATAAAGATCGTGTTGTCGAACTGCGCCTGTTTTTTGAGATAGGAGACGAGCCTACCAATGTGGTGATCCATTGCTTCGACCATACCCGCATAAACGGCCATCCGTTTCGCTTCATAACGCTGCTGGTCTGCACCGAGTGCCTGCCAATCTCCGGTGGTCTGCATGCCGATCATCTCGACATTGGGCGGGATGACACCCAGCGCTTCAGCACGGCGCTGGCGCGCGTTACGGATTGCATCCCAGCCCTCGTCATACGCACCCATGTAAGGGTCAATAAAGGCCTGCGGGGCCTGTACCGGTATATGCACCGCCTGAAAAGGGACGTAGGCAAAGAACGGGCGCTCGTCCTCAACCTGGCTATCAATAAACTCAATGGTTTTATCCACTAGGAACCGAGACGAATAAAAGTCCTCCGGCAGCTGATAGGGCTCTCCATCGGCGAACCAGTTGGCTTTGTCATACAGCGGGATGTAGGGCCGTTGCTCCCAGTTATCGGCACCGGAATCCGCGAGCGCAACCGTGCGCTCGAAGCCCCGGCGACTGGGTAACCGCTCTGGCGTGCTGCCCAGATGCCACTTGCCCGCCATGTAGGTGTGATAACCCGCTCCCTCTAGAAGGGTCGCGACCGTCACCACGTTGTGCCCCAAGACACCGCGATAGTGCGGATAGCGTTGTTGCTCGGGAGCCAGCATTTCAGGAATGTTGGGTACCCCGGCCAAGTGGGCGTCGACGCCCGTCAACAGCATCGCGCGCGCAGGCGCGCAATTGGCAGCAGTGTGATAGTTGGTGAAGCTGACACCCGCCGCGGCCAGTGCTGAAAGACTGGGGGTATTGATCTCACTGCCATAGGGCGCAATATCAGAAAAGCCCAAATCATCGGCCAGGATCAAAACGATATTAGGCGGGCTTGTTATCGATTCGCTAGCAGACCCCGGGTGATCAGTGAGGGAGTTTTGTGTCGCTGCGCCGACCGTCGCAGCCAGCAGCGAGATCCAAACCAGCGCCCAAATGGGTAACAGGCGTCTCAAGCGCTCAACCCTGAGCGGGCAATCGACGTGATGCCGTCAGTAAAATCAGCGCGACAATAATCTCTGGCGCGATAAGATTCGTGGCCAAAGCGGCATCATGCAGTAGCCATGCCAGAATCCGTCCCACCGCCGTCAGCGAGAGCAGAATAATAGGGGGGAAATACCAAAGGGTTCGCTGGGTCGTAAGCCCCATCAAAATGCACACGCCCAAAGTCAGGAAAAAAGCCGACATATCGCCGACCTGAGAGCTGAGGCCAACGCCGCTGCCCAGCACCAGCCCGAATTCCGGCGCGACACCTGCGGGCGCCAGTAGCCAGCGAAGGCCCGTTACCAAAAACAGGATTCCGCATAGCAGCACCAGTAGCCTGATCGCTGTATTCATGCCCGCTAACCTCGGTCTGCGATGACTTGCATCATGCGATGCGCTGTTTCCAGACCAGAGTTCTGATTTTGCCCGGTGACAAACCGCTGCTCGTCATCCACCACCACGTGCGTAGCAAAAATATCCCTAAAGGCGGTTTGACTCTCATAGAGCGCGCCCGCCCTTCGCAATTCGGTCTCGGGGTGTAGGGGCGTCATTTCGATACCGAGCTCCCGGATTTGCTTATCAGAAACGCCTGTCATGCGGCGCCCTGAGATCAGGGTACTGCCTTTTTCGTCCCTGGCATTGATCAGCCCCAAGACCCCGTGGCACACCCCGCCAATCACTGCAGTGCGCTCACCATAAAAGGCCTCAGACACTTTTTCGGCCATAGCAGGGGTCTGCGCCAGATCGTAGGCTGCGCCCCAACCCCCAGAAATGAAAACAATGTCGTACTGACCGATATCAACATCTGCAATCGCTATCGAGTTCTGCACCTTGGTCTGGGCAATCGGATCGTTCAGATAGCGTTTATCTTCTGGTGAGGCCACAGGATAGGAGAGGGTCTGTGGATCAATAGGAATGACACCGCCTTGAATACTGGCCATATCAACCTCGATCCCCGCATCTATGAAGCTGTAATAAGGGTGCGTGAATTCGGAAGCCATCACGCCCGTTTCGGGGCCCTCGGTCTCTCCCGGAGCAGCCAGCACACTATGACTGGTAGTAATAATGAGAGCTCTTTTGCCCGGCAAATCGACACTGGCCCCCTCATAAACAGGGTGCAACCCCGCCGCATGCAACAGGGTCGGCAACGCCGTGAAGAAGATCGCCGCGAGCCCAATGAGTGCACCAACACCGACCAGAATTTTTTTCATGTTGCGTCTCCCGCCGCCTCGGATACCCAAGAGCCTAGGCTTTAAAATATATTGGCACTTATTATGCCATATTATGCGGGGTGGGGGGAGCTGCCTCAAAAGACCTCTCGCAGAGAGGTCTCACACTTCAGCCCTCGAATAACTGTTTGCGCAAACGGTCCTTGCGTACTTTGCCACTCGGAGTGCGGGGCAGGTCCTCAACGACTTCAACCCGCTCCGGAATTTTCTGACGAGCAAGCCCCTGACTCTCGGTAAAGGCAGCTACCGACTCTTGCGACAGGGTGTCGCTGCCCGATTGCAAAATAATAAACACGCACACACCCTCGCCCAGCCGCTCATGCGGCATGGCAACAACGGACGCCTCTTTCACATCTGGATGAAGATGCAGACTATCCTCGATCTCCTTCGCGCTGATATTTTCACCACCGCGAATAATGATGTCTTTTTTTCTGTCTGTGATCAGGATCGCGCCATCTGCCGTTCGGCGACCAATATCACCGGTATAGAAGAACCCGTCATCCGCATGCGCTTCTGTATTTTGATCTGGGTCGGCATAGCCCAAGAACATCCCCGAACCACGCGCAGTAATCTCGCCATCCTCACCGTCGGGGACCACCTCGCCATTGTCATCGACAATACGTACCTCGTAGCCATAGGGGTGACCGTCGGTAGTAGCCGCCAATTGAGCATCTTCGAGCCAGCCCAGCGTAATAATCGGCGCCTCTGTACTGCCATAGACGCGAACCGTCCTGCAGTTTTCAAGCACGTCATAAGCCCGCAATACCAAAGCGGGAGGCACTGCAGCGCCACCACAGGAAAAGACCCGCATGGTCGGCAGTGGGTCGCCTCGACGCTCGGCTGCATCTAATAACTCCTGAAGAAAGGGCGTAGCACCAACCGTCATCGTCCCTCCCACTCGATGAATAAAATCAATGCACTGATCCGCGTCCCATCGCTCCATCAACGCTGAGCGCCCGTCACGGATGAAAGGCAGGTTTAGGCCACTGCTATAACCCGTAATGTGGGTAATGGGCGACGGCATGATCATGACGTCCGAAGCCTCACTGCCGGAGTGCTCTGCCGAGTTATCGAGGATACGAATCAGGGTGTTGTGGCTGTGCAGTACCGCTTTCGGAAAACCGGTGGTGCCCGACGTGTAGAGCCGGCACTTCACCGAGTTGGGATCAATACTGGGTAAATCGGCTTGGTCAGCTGGCTCACAATCGATCAAGCTCTCGTACTGAACGGTGCCCGGATACTCGGCCGTGGCTCGAAGTGTTACAACATGCTCGAGGCTGGGTAATTCTGCGCGAAGCCCAGAAATCATATTGACGTAATCGATGCTCCGGTGCTGATCGGGAATAAAGATCAGCTTGCTGGCCGCGTCACCCAAAATAAAGCGCAGCTCGGCATCTCGATAAATTGGCACAATCGGATTTACAACCAATCCCAGGGCCGCCGCCGCGATATCAATGACCGCTCCTTCTCGCCAGTTAGGCAACTGAAAGCTGATCACATCTCCCTGACGCAAACCCAAGGCATGTAGCGCCGCAATAAGTCTCAGAGCCTCCTCAGCAATAGCGCCATACGTTGCGTCCGGCTCGCTCTCTAAATGAATCGCTACGTCATCTGGCTGCGACTGGGCCTTTTTAAACGCTTCTGCCGCAATCGTCGTATTGCGCCACTCTGAGGCGTCCCGGGACAGTCTGTCATCACTGATAGTGATCATAATTCGGTGAGCACCTTGCATTGTGTCGTGGGTGATCTGAGCGCCTCAAAAGCGGCCGGCATCTCGTCTAGTTTCACTACATCTGTAATCATCGCGGTCGCGTCGATTCTATGCTGACCTAGCATTGCGATGACTGTCTCGAAGTCGTCACGGTTATAGGCAATGGCAAAGTACAGCCGTAACTCTTTCACCAGAGCGAGAACCGGCACTATCGTGTCTGGCTGTTCGCAAACTCCAACAGGGACAATTCGCGACCGGCGAGGAGCAATTTCGATCGTCTCCTGAAGCAAGCCTGGGGCCCCTACACACTCAAAAATAACGTCTGGAGCGCCCCCGCTCACGTCGCCGAACTCCTCTCCCAGCGTGGCACCAGGAGTGAGGGTGCCAGTGGCGCCCAGCTGCGTCGCCAGCGCGAGTCTTTGCTCGGCCATTTCCGACACCAATACGTCCCGTGCACCAAAAAATTGACACCAAAGCGATACCGCGAGACCAACCGGCCCACCGCCAATAATGAGCACCCGTTCTCCAGCCTTGAGCTGGGCTATACGCACCGCGTGAAGTCCAACAGCAAGAGGCTCGATCAGCGCCGCGCTCTGCATGGCCAAGTCATCAGGCAGTTTAAGCGTTTCACTGGCGCCGGTTTTGACGTATTCCGCAAATCCGCCAGGACTATTCATCCCCGTCAATTGCACCTGAGCACACTCAAAGGGGCGTCCGGTGACGCACGACACACAGACGCCACAGCCGATGAACGGCAGGGCCGTCACGCGATCACCAATCTCCCATTGATCTTTTAAGCCAGACCCCACCTCAGCCACATGGCCACAAAATTCATGCCCTAAAATCGAGTCACACTCCGCGGCAAAAGGCCCTTCTCGGGTGGAGTGCAGATCGGTGCCGCAAATACCGCAATAACTGACCTTTACCACCAATTCAGCGGCTTCAGGCGAGGGGTCTGGAACCGTCTCCACCTGCAGAGGCTCTCCCAGGCTCTTCAATACTGCTGCTTTCATAACACCATCACCTATCTGCTTCTGAGTGAGTCAAGCTAGTCGCAGTCCATCAAACCACGTTTACCAAAATGTCGCATCAAAGGCGTCCGGATTTCAATGTCTCAAACGCAAGAAACGACGCCTTGCATTAAATCTGCAAGCCGTTGCTAGCAACGCCAAAATTTCACACTCTATTTATCGGAGGCCTTGGGCGCCCCAGCCTCCATAGACTCCAGCTTCTCTTGCTCCGCAATCCACTGACTCTCAAGCGCCGCCAACTCATGCTTTATTGCGCCCTCTTGCTTCAGTAACTGAGCCAGCTCCGCACTACCCGGTTGCGCGTACAGCTGTTCATCCGCCAACCGGTCCTGCAGTGCAAGCAGTGACTGCTCAGATTCTTCGATACACCGCTCTAATTTTTGCACTGCTTTTTTCAGCGGCTGTAATTGCGCCCGCTGATCGGCCGCAGATTGGCGACGCGCTTTCCGATCAGCCACGGGAGCAGACGAACTGATCTGTGCATCAGGGGCGTTGGGTTCTTGCGAGTTTCCTGCGGATAAAACCCATTTTTCGTAGCTCTCTACGTCACCAGAATAGTCAGAGACCGCCCCGTCGTGGACGAGCAGCAGCTGCTCCACCGAGTTGCGGAGTAAATGACGATCGTGGCTGACCAGCACGATAGCGCCCGCGTAGTTCTGAAGTGCCACCTCAAGGGCATGGCGCATATCGAGATCAAGGTGGTTCGTGGGCTCGTCAAGAATCAGTACGTTCGGCGCCTGCCACACGACATTTGCNAGCGCGAGTCGTGCTTTCTCNCCNCCCGAAAAAGGNCGNATNNCCTCTTTNGCGCGNTCNCCACGGAAATTGAANCCNCCNAANAAATCGAGAATCTCTTGATCCCGNNCCTTGGGAGATAACCTTTGCAAGTGAAGAAGCGGACTCGCATCCAGATCAAGTACTTCGAGCTGTTGCTGGTCAAAATAGCCTATCTTCAGATGCGCCCCCTCGGTGCGCTCTCCGGCCATTAATCGGAGGTCACCAGTAAGACTTTTGAGTAGCGTCGACTTGCCAGCGCCGTTTTTCCCCAATAGCCCGATACGATCCCCGGGGCTCAACGACAACGCTACTCCCGACAACACCGCTCGCTCCTGGTGTCCCAACGACGCGTCGCTGAGAGTCAGTAGCGGGTCACTGACTTTACCGGGCGCCGGAAAGGTAAAGCTGAAGGGTGAGTCGACGTGTGCCTGAGCGACTTTCTGCATGCGCTCAAGCTCTTTGAGCCGCGATTGTGCCTGACGTGCTTTAGTGGCTTTTGCCCTAAAACGACGAACAAAATCCTCGATATCCGCGATACGTCGCTGCTGCTTCTCAAATGAAGCCTGCTGTTGTGCCATTTGCTCTGCCCGCTGGCCCTCGTAGTCTGAATACCCGCCCCGATACGCGGTCACCGTTTGGTGCGCAATCTCCACCGTGCGTTCACAGGTCGCGTCAATAAAATCCCGATCATGAGAAATCATGAGCAAGGTGCCGCGATAACCCTGTAACCAGCTTTGAAGCCAGAGCGTGGTGTCGAGATCCAGGTGGTTAGTGGGCTCATCCAGCAGCATCAGGTCAGAGGGTGCCATGAGGGCGCGTGCGAGATTAAGCCGAATTCGCCAGCCACCCGAGAAGCTCGACATCGGATTCTCTAACTGAGCCCGTTGAAACCCTAATCCCAGCAGCAGGTGCTCGGCTCGCCGGTCAGCGCTGTAACCNTCNANCTCCTCCATCTGTTGATGNANCGTTGCCGACTGCGCGTAATCTTCTGCCGCGTCGGAGANNACCAAGGCTTTCAGCACATCATAGAGCGCTTCATCACCGGCGATCACATAGTCNCTNGCCGATAGATCACTCCGCTCTGTCTCCTGTGCCATATGGGAGATACGCAGCCCCGATAGGCCCCGAATATCCCCACTGTCGGCTTGCAGCGTGCCTAGCAGCAGGGCAAACAGGCTGGATTTACCGCTGCCGTTACCGCCGATCAGGGCAATTTTTTGCCCGGGTTGCAGCGTGGCAGAGGCACTTGAAAACAGGAGCTTCTGCCCTCTGCGCAAGGCAATATTTTCTAAAATAATCATTATCTTATGCCTGAGCTCGAAGCTGTATTTGCCATAGCTCCGCGTACTTTCCTGAAGCGGCAAGCAAGCTCGCGTGAGTGCCCTCCTCGATAACGGCACCCCGATCGATAACAACGATTCGGTCGGCATCAACGATGGTGGAGAGTCGATGGGCAATCACCAATGCCGTATGTCGACCAGCCAACTGGCGGAATGCAGCCATGACCGCTTGCTCCGAATGACTATCCAGGCTGGAAGTGGCCTCATCAAAAATCAGAATGTCCGCCTCCTTTAACACGGCCCTGGCGATCGATACACGTTGACGCTCACCTCCAGATAACTTCAGCCCACGCTCTCCCACCACTGTGTCGAGCCCATCTGGCANGCGNTCAACGACCTCNTTGAGAAANGCGGCNTCGACTGCCCGATCGACTTCNTCGTCGGTTGCACTNGGCCGCCCGTAGCGAATATTTTCACGCAGCGAATCATTAAACAAAACGCAGTCCTGCGGCACGACGGCAATGGCCTGTCGCAATGACTCAAGGCTCACCGAACGGATATCGGTGTCATCGATTTCAATCGCGCCACCCGTAGGGTCATAAAATCGAAACAGCAGCTTGCTCACCGTCGATTTTCCCGCGCCACTGGAACCGACTAACGCGACGGTTTCACCCCCAGCGATATCCATCGTAAAGTGCCGCAGCACCTCACTACCCTCGCGGTAGGAAAAATCGACCCCCGCAAAGTGAATCCGACCTTCGGTCACCGACAGCGCCTTCGCATTCGGCTCGCTTTGAATGGAAACCCTCTCCTCCAGAACGCTAAACAGCCGCTCTATATTAGCCAGTGCTGCCTTGATTTCTCGATAAACAAAGCCCAAAAAACCTAATGGCATAAAGAGCTGCAGCATGAATTGGTTCACCAGAATAAAATCACCGAGGGTCATACTTCCCTCGTCTACCGCCATTGCAGCCATACCCAGCATGGCGGTCTGGCTCACGGCAATAATGAGTGCCTGCCCTCCATTGAGCGCAAATAACGACAGCCGATTTTT
>NYTG01000040.1 GCA_002683395.1 Halieaceae bacterium
GCAGAGATCAGAATGAGATCAGGTTTATGCGCCTCCACCGCCTGCCACCAGGAGCCTGAGATCGCCCGCCTGAAATCGTCCCCCGACGCACCGGCGACCAGCGGTGTGTTGACAATATTGGGCGCCACCACGTCGTGAAGCCGGTAAGGGTAATGAGGGTGCTGAAAACTGGAACACACTAAAATTTCGGGATATTGATGACACAAATCGACCGTGCCGTTGCCGTGGTGTACGTCAAAATCCAAAATCGCCACACGATCGATGCCTGGCAGTTTCAGCGCGTTGATCGCGGCGATAGCAACACTGTTCAGCAGGCAAAACCCCATGGGCGAATCGAACTCGGCATGATGGCCTGGTGGCCTCACCGCACAGAACACCCGCATCACATCACCTGCGACCACGTCGTTAACCCCTTGCCACACTGATCCCGCGGCCTGCATAGCGGCGGCCATGCTTGAAGGGCCCATCCAGGTATCCGGATCCAATGGTGTCAGTCCCTCAACAGGGTTTGATTGCCTGAGCCGTTCCAGCAGCCCGGGGTGATGCGCTTGATGCACCCGTTCATCCTCAATCGGCAAGGCCTCGCGAACGGGATGATCCTGAGTGAAACCCGTTTGCTCCAGGTGCGCCAGAAGAAATGCCAAGCGGTCGGGCCGCTCCGGGTGACCCTCCGGTGTTTGATGGCTGACGCAGTCAGGATGACTATAGAGTCGCACGCTTCACTCCCTCTCAAACCCCCGCAGTGGCAGTAGCCTATAGGGCCTGAGAGACATGAGGCAACACCTTGATAAAGAAAAGCCCGCACAGAGCGGGCTTAGTCAGTAATGGCGGAGAAGGAGGGATTCGAACCCTCGATACGCTATTAACGTATACTCCCTTAGCAGGGGAGCGCCTTCAGCCACTCGGCCACTTCTCCGGAATTTTTAGTCTTCGTCCGCTACCTCGGCCGCCGCATTCTCGATCCGGTCGAGGATCTCCTCGCGATGCACCGCCACTTCCTTGGGTGCGTCCACGCCAATGCGAACCTGATTACCCTTAACGCCTAGCACTGTAATAGTGACGTCGTCACCAATCATGAGGGACTCACCCACTCGTCGCGTCAAAATCAGCATCACTCACATCCTTGTTTCCGTGGGCCCCTGTCTGGGTGGGGGCTTTATCGAGGCTAAGCCGGCTTTTTCAACTTCTTATTCTGCCTCGACTGTATCAAGACCGAAGGCAGAATGCAGGCTCCGCACTGCCAGTTCAAGATATTTTTCTTCAATGATCACCGAGATTTTGATCTCCGAAGTGCTGATCATTTGAATATTCACACCCACATCCGCCAGCGCCTTAAACATCGTCGCTGCCACGCCCGAATGTGAACGCATACCCACTCCCACCACCGAAACCTTGGCGATATGATCGTCAGTCAGCACTTCACCCGCGCCAAGCTCCGCTGCGACGGGAGTTAGCACTGCTGCGGCGGCCTCCATATCACTGCGCGCGACGGTAAAAGTAAAATCAGTCGCGTTCTCGCCCCGGCTGTTTTGGAGGATCACATCGACTTCGATATTGGCCTCCCCGACCGGCCCTAGAATACGATAGGCCATTCCCGGGTTATCGGGCACGCCCACAACCGTTAGTTTGGCCTCGTCGCGATTGAAGGCAATCCCTGCAATAACGGGTGCTTCCATGGAGGTGTCCTCCTCAGTCGTAATCAGTGTCCCGGGGCCTTCTTCAAAACTGCTCAGCACCCGCAGCGGAACTTTATATTTGCCGGCAAACTCCACCGAGCGAAGTTGAAGTACCTTTGAGCCCATGCTCGACATCTCGAGCATTTCCTCAACCGTAATGCGATCGAGGCGCTGGGCACCGTCCACCATTCTGGGGTCGGTCGTATAGACGCCGTCGACATCGGTATAAATCTGGCACTCCGCGGCATTGAGCGCAGCGGCAAGGGCCACTGCTGTGGTATCAGAACCGCCGCGACCCAACGTCGTGACATTGCCCTCNACATCGACACCCTGGAACCCTGCAACCACTGGTACCCCGCCCGAGTCGAGTTCCTTCTTGAGGGTATCGAGCTGAATGTCCTGAATGCGAGCTTTGTTGTGAGCGCTGTCAGTCAAAATACCGACCTGGTTGCCGCTATAGGACTTAGCGCGCACCGACCGATCGCCGAGTGCCATGCTCAGCAGCGCCGTCGTGACCTTCTCGCCTGTACTAAGTAAGGCATCCAGCTCTCGGGGCGCAGGATTGGACTGAACCTGCTTTGCAAGGCCCAACAGGCGATTGGTCTCTCCCGACATCGCGGAGACCACAACCACCACGTCATGGCCCTCGCCTTTAAAACGAGCCACTCGGTCGGCAACGGCACCGATCCGCTCTGCCGAGCCAACCGACGTGCCACCATATTTTTGGACAATAAGCGCCATAACTAACGCAGTGTTTACTCGAAGGGCGCGTATTTAACACGATTCGAGCGCTCGTGAGAACCAGTAGCGGTCATAGTGGCAAGGTTTCCAACGATCCTCTAGGCTACCGCCGAGACAACATTAATCAGAGAGCACACATGATTTCCGCCGACCCGCTCTATAACGACTGGATCCACCAACAGACTCGCGTTCAGCCTGAGCAGCTCGCCCTTTTTGACCTCACCGCCGACCGATCCTTCTCGTGGCGCCAGTTTAACGATCGTGTTGATGCCTTGGCGCACCGACTAAACGAAGAAGGAATTACTCCTGGTGACCGCGTTGCCTACCTCGGCCTAAATAGCTCTGATGTCGTCGAAATATTTTTTGCTTCCGTGCGCATTGGCGCGGTTTACGTGCCTCTCAACTTTCGTCTGACCCCACCAGAACTCTCGTTCATCATCGGCGATTGCACGCCCTCGGCCGTTTTCTTCGATCACGAATTCAAAACGGTCATTGCTGAAATCGACAAGTCGGTCATGCCAGACCTTGTGGTCGAGTCCAAGCTGGATGGCTCCGACAGCCGCTATGAGTCCTGTCTCATCACCAGTCGTGATCCACTGGAACCCACTCCCGCTCACGCAGACACGTTGTCAATGATCATGTACTCCTCGGGCACCACAGGCAAACCAAAAGGGGTCATGTACACCCGACGGATGATGCTCGCCTCAGCCCTCAACTTATTGCAGCCCAGTGAGGCCAGCCCGGACAGCCGGGTCCTGAACGTCATGCCGCTCTTTCACATTGGCGGCATGCAATTCATCCTCATGGCAGTGAAGTTCGGCATCCCCCACTTGATGATGCAAGGCTTCGATCCTGCCGCAATGTTGGCGGCGATCGATAGCGACGAGCTCAGAATCACCAATATTGGTGGTGTCCCCGCCATGTGGAGTGCGATGTCGCTGATGCCAAATATCGATGACGTTGACCTCAGTCGTATTCGCGTCGCCGCAACCGGCGCCGAGTCTGTGCCAGAGCCCATGCTCAAAGCGTGGCAACAGCGCGGCATTCTCCTGCAAGAGGTGTACGGCATGACCGAGACATCCGGTGTGGTGTGCATGGCGCAAAAGGCAGATCTCCCCGAGCATATGGGCTATGCGGGTAGAGCCCTGCCCTACGGCGATGTCAAAGTCATGAGGTCTGATACCGAGGAAGCTGAGCCGGGAACATTGGGCGAGATCTGGATGCGCGGGGCGGCGGTAACGCCCGGGTATTGGAATCGCCCGGATGCCACCGAGGAAGCCTTCGTCGGAGACTGGCTGAAATCTGGCGATATTGGCCGCCGTGACGACACGGGCAGATTATCGGTCGAAGATCGAATCAAAGATATGTATATCTCAGGGGGGGAGAACGTCTACCCCGCAGAGGTCGAGTCAACATTAATGGCGCATCCGGACATCCGTGAGGTTGCGGTCATTGGTATAGCAGACCCGAAATGGGGAGAGGTGGGCTNCGCGGTTATCGCCAGCATTAGTGGTGAAGCCGTTTCATTAGAAGCGGTACATCTTCAGTGCAAGGGTCAGCTAGCGCGCTTTAAGTGGCCACAACAGGTGGCACACACCGAAGCGCTGCCCCGAAACAGCACGGGCAAGGTACAAAAGTTTTTGCTACGCCAGGCCTACGCTTAAAGAGACAGTCAGCTGAGTTGACTAGTCACCCACGCGGGCAGCGTCGCCAAAACGTCAGGCAAAGCGGCTATATCGACGCCACCACCTTGAGCCATATCGGGCCTGCCACCACCTTTGCCGCCCAACTCGCCTGCAAAGTGCTTGATCATGTCACCGGCCTTGATCCGGTCGGTGGTGTCCTGTGTCACCCCCGCCACCAAAGCAATTTTTCCGTCCTCAACCGCTGCCAGTAACACCACGCCCGTGCCCAACTTATTTTTGCACTGATCCAAGGTATCGCGCAGCGTTGACGACGTCGCTCCGTCAACCAGTGCCGCCAATACTTTAATACCGGCAACCTCAACAGCCTCCTGCGTGAGATCTCCCCCCGAGGAGGTCGCCAGCTTCTGACGCAACCGCGCAGCTTCTTTCTCGAGCTCCCGGACTTCAGCTCGCAGCCCATCGACCTTGGCAGATGCCGAATCAGGTGTGGCTTTCAGCGCACCGCAAACAGCTTGCATCTCCTGAGACAGGGCTGCCACGTGGGTCAGGGCCACCTCACCCGTTACCGCCTCGATACGCCGCACTCCGCTCGCCACCCCAGACTCGGCGGTGATCCAAAAAAGCCCGATATCACCGGTGCGGGCAACGTGAGTGCCGCCACACAGCTCTACAGAGAAGCGATCAGCCCCCATCGCCAGAACTCTCACCTCATCTCCGTACTTCTCACCAAATAGCGCCATCGCGCCGGCCTCAATCGCAGCATCCATGCCCATCAGTTCAGTAGACACGGCCGCATTAGCGCGAATTTGCCGGTTCACCACGCCCGTGATCTTGAGCAGCGTCTCCGGGGAGACCGGTTCACTATGAGAGAAGTCAAATCGAAGACGCTGTGAGTCAACCAATGATCCCTTTTGCAGAATGTGATCGCCGAGCTCTCTGCGAAGGGCCTCGTGCAACAGGTGGGTCGCCGAGTGATTGAGGCGGATACGTTCTCTAAGATGGGAGTCGATCGCCGCATCGACCGTGTCTCCCACCGTCAGAGCACCGGCCGTCATCGACACATGGTGCAGATGATGGCCCTGCGCTTTGGTGGTGTCAGTCACTTCTGCCGTATTGGGGCCTACCATCAATCGACCGCAATCGCCTACCTGACCACCGCTCTCACCGTAAAAAGGCGTGCGATTCAGAATCACGACACCTGATTGCTCAGCCTCCAGTTTTTCGGTGCTGTCACCGTCCACCAGAATCGCCACCACCTCGCCCTGCGCTGCATCGGTGTCATAGCCCAAAAACTCGGTCTCGCCGGCCACATTCAGACTTTGGCTGTAGTCCACCTTAAAGCCCGCGTGATCCTGCGAGCGCTGACGCTGGGTGGTCATAGCCGCCTCGTAACCATCCAGATCCAGATCCAGTCCACGCTCACGCGCAATGTCATTGGTCAGGTCAACCGGAAATCCGTAGGTGTCGTAGAGCTTAAAAATGACATCACCCGGGATGGTTTTATTCTCGATCTTCTGCAGTGACTCCTCAAGAATCGTCATGCCGTTGTCGAGCGTGCGCGCAAACTGCTCCTCTTCTGCCTGCAAGGCGGCAGTTATCGCAGCCTGCTGCTCGACCAACTGTGGATAGGCTTGGCCCATCTGGGCGATCAACTCAGGCACCAGCGCGGCAAAAAAGGGCTCCCGGGCACCCAGCTTGTTGCCATGACGCACCGCACGACGAATGATGCGCCGCAGCACATAACCCCGGCCCTCGTTGCCCGGCAACACGCCGTCGGCAATGAGGAATGCCGTCGAGCGTAGGTGATCGGCAATCACTCGCAGCGATTTATCTTCGGTATCGGCAATATTGAGCTGCGCCGCCACCGTCGTAATCAGCGCCGTAAATAAGTCGATCTCGTAGTTGGAATGCACATCCTGCAGCACCGCCGCAATGCGCTCCAGGCCCATGCCCGTGTCGACGGAGGGCGCAGGCAGCGGGTGCAGCTCACCCTGTGCGTCGCGGTTGTATTGCATGAACACCAGGTTCCAGATCTCGATATACCGATCGAGATCGTCGTCTTCGCTCCCGGGCGGACCACCGGGCACGTGGGGCCCGTGATCGTAAAAGAGTTCGGAGCAAGGGCCGCAGGGACCGGTATCGCCCATCTGCCAAAAATTATCCTCGTCAAGCCGCGAGAGCCGCGTCGGGTCGACACCGATCTCATCCACCCAGATGCGGGCGGCCTCATCGTCGCTGATATGCACGGTCACCCACAGCCGTTCCGGCGGCAGCTCTAATGTCTGCGTCAGAAATTCCCAGGCGAACTGAATGGCCTCGCGCTTAAAGTAATCCCCGAAACTGAAATTACCCAGCATCTCGAAAAAGGTGTGGTGCCGCGCGGTGTATCCCACATTTTCGAGATCGTTATGCTTTCCCCCGGCTCGCACACACTTTTGCGCCGTCACCGCTCGCTGATAGGGCCGCTGCTCTATGCCGAGAAACGCTTCCTTGAACTGATTCATGCCCGCATTAGTAAATAAGAGCGTTGGGTCATCCACAGGCACCAGCGAGCTGGAGTCCACCCGGGTGTGACCCTGAGCCTCAAAATAACTGAGAAATGCTTCGCGAATATCAGCGGTTTTCATGGAAGGTTCTCTTACTTGTGTTGCGCTTGAGGGGCTGGTCCGTGATCAATTCAGATCGGCAGACAACTGGCCTTCGGTCATGTCACGCCCTGCCAGAATGTGCAAATGAAGGTGGAAAACGGTTTGCCCACCTCCCTCCCCATTGTTGATGATCAACCGGAACGCATCACCGACACCCAAATCTTCTGCCACGCGACCCGCGACCAATAACAAGTGCCCCAATAGCGCTTGGTCATCGGGATCCGAGTCCACCAGACGCGGGATGGGCTTTCGCGGGATGATCAGCACATGGGTCGGAGCCTGTGGGTTGATATCCCGGATCACTACACAGTGATCATCCTCGAACAGAAAATCAGAGGGAATCTCGCCACGAGTGATCTTGCCAAAAATCGTATCGGTCATGGCGGTATCGTCAGTCCAGTTTCTCGTCAGTGGTGAGGGCGCGGGCCTCCTCTTCCAGCATCACGGGAATACCGTCGCGCACCGGGTAGGCCAGACCACTCGCCTTGCAGAGCAACTCCTGCTTCTCTTCGTTATAGATCAAAGGCGCCTTGCTAACCGGGCACACAAGGATATTGAGCAGCTTGGGGTCGAGCACTGTTGTGTCCTATAAGCCAAAACGCCGAGTATAAGGCCTCTGCGGTAAGAGAGCACCGATGAATCTGCGAACAGCGCCTTGCCTTAACAGCACCGAAAAACCTAATCGGGCATGGGCGGGACCAGCAGCTGCGGATCAATCCGCTGATTAAACCAACTCATTCGCCAGTCCAGATGAGGGCCGGTGGCCCTGCCCGTCGCGCCAATCTCGCCGATTAGATCGCCGGATTGCAGCTGATCGCCCACGGAGACAGACACCTCGCTCAGATGCAGAAACGAGGACGACAGCCCATAGCCATGGTCCAGGATCACCGTGCCCCCTGAGTAGAAAAGATCAGGCTCAGCCAATGTCACCTCGCCCGAGGCGGGCGCCATGACCGGGGTGCCGGTCGGTTGCGCCACATCCACACCGTAGTGCGGGGTCCCCGGCGTGCCGTTATAGATGCGCTGACTCCCATAAACACCGCTGATGCGCCCTGTCACCGGCCAGCTAAAGCCGCTCTGAACGGCCTGTAATCCGTCGCTACGGGCAAGACGGCGCGATTTAGCCCTGCGCACTTTTGCGCGCTCATTGCTGATTCGCTCGAGATGCTCCTCGCTGGGTGTCACGGTTTGCTGCGGAACGCCAGTAACGGTCTGCAGCGAATAGTTGCGCTGGGCCACCACCACTGTCTGCGCGCAGAGACTCGCTTGGGTAATCTGAAGCTGATTGTTTGGGGGCATATCGCGGCCCAACCCCAGCAGAAAGCTGCCATCAGGCATCACGGGCACGGATAATCCGGCGAAGGAGATCTTCGCCGAGGGGCTAGCCACCCCCCATAACACACCGCCCTGAATCGGATTCCCGTTCAAAGCAATGCAAGGGTCCTCTGCCAGAGCACCTGGAGCCNGCCCGCTCAAGAGCACCGCTATAACGCCGTGCGCCCGCCAGCGCAGGGTCGCTCGACGCGCCAATCGACCTACTGTCATCGCCTCAATTCCTTTCTATAGTCACTTCGGGGCACCCCCGTTGACCAAAGCCGCCTAGTGACGGTCCCTCGAGCAAATACAATGGTATTACACCGTGGCCACTTGGCGCTCAGCACCCCGTAAAGTAGAGCATTCCCAGAGAGCACGTCTGACTCTACACTGCCGGAATGGGACGCTATCGACCACCCCGAGCAGCAGGATCTCCGTACATCACCCCTGAGGGTGAGGCGGCGCTGCGCGCCGAGCTCCACAGGCTGTGGAAAGAAGAGCGTCCAGAAGTGACCAAAGTTGTCTCGGCTGCGGCCGCGAACGGCGATCGTTCGGAAAACGGTGACTACCTCTACGGCAAAAAACGTTTACGCGAGATCGATTCCAGGGTGAGATTCCTGAGAAAGCGTCTCGACGCGCTACAGGTCGTCTCCCAACCCTTGGGTGATCGCAAAAAGGTCTGGTTTGGGGCATCCGTGACGCTAGAAGATGCGTCGGGAGAAGCGCACCAGATGCGCATCGTTGGGCCCGACGAGTTTGACCTCAGTCAGGGAAAGATTTCGTGTGATGCTCCCTTAGGGCGCGCGCTGCTGGGCAAAAATATTGACGCAGAGATCGANCTCGACACGCCGTCAGGCATTACTTATTGGACGGTGATCGCCATCGATTATGAGGAGCGGGAAGAGCCCGGCTAGATTCCTATAGTAGGAAGAATCTTAGGACGATAAACAGGCTCTTCCACTACTGGATGAGAAATCTGGCCACATTACTTAGCGTGCGCTGCAAACTATTCATCGGCTGAACCACTAGCTCATCGAGCAACACAGTTTCTTTACCATCCGTCCTTGCCAGGGCCGTCTCCAGTGTCTGCAATATATCTGGGCTCAAGGTCAAGGGCGCCTCATGTGGCTGATAGACGGTGCCTATTGGGTAGTATTCTCCGGCTTTATCTGTCATTTCAACATGTGCACCCAGCACGGCCGCAAGCTCGTGCTTCTGGGCAAAACGGGCAAGGCGGCTGATACTCTCGCGATAGGCTTCCCAGTCCTTTACATAGATCAGGCCGGGATAAACCGTATCTCCCGTCAACAGCCACCGGGTTTGGGTGTCGTACAGCGTAATACTCTCTTNCTGGTGTCCTGGCGTTTCGATAACAATGACGTCGCGCCCCCCAAGCTCAATGCTGCGACCACTTTCAGTGCGATCAGCTTTGTCCAAAAATGCCCTGAGGCCGGCCGCATTGGGCGCCACAAGTTCAACGCCTGCCTGACCGGTAAACTGCCCATCCCCCCGGCGGTGATCGCCATGATTATGAGAGTGGAGTACTAGCAGCAATCGCTCTCCAATCAGGGACCGCACCGTTGTAAACAGGGGAAAAATCTCAGGGTTATCCGTGGCTCCAGTATCCAGCAGCAGGGCGCGGTCATCCCCCAACAACAGGTACATGAAAGGCGCCTCAAAACTCAGGCATTTGTTCTGTCGTAGCACCCAGGTAGATTTGTCCTGTTGAAACACTTGGATCGGCGGATCAATGCCCTCTCTACATTCGGGACTGCCGTGAATCCATTCTACCTGACTGATAGCCGCCACCGACTCGGCCCGGACCTGAGCCTGGACCGACAAAATACCAAGCACTGCAAGGAAGAGTATTGTGAGCTGGCGGTATACCGAACATAACTCCATTACCCCGCACACCCATCAAAATCTGCAACAATGGACAGTAGACATCCTCGCTGACTTTGTCGAGTGAGCTTTCTTAACTGGATAAATTTGTAAAGTACTCACCGACTGGTCTGAAAAGTTGTCGGCGCGAAGAGGATGCAGGAGCAGCTCGAAGTGCGCCGCGTCTCTCNGAGAAAATGGTGAACCCAGTAGGACTTGACCCTACGACCAATCGAATGCGAGAAGGCAGGCTTGGCTCATCGAAACAACACCAATCTTATTGACAATCATTCCCATTATCATTACTTTTTGGGCATGTACATTTGTATNTGTAAAGGGGTAACTGAAAGCGCTATTCGCGAACAGGTTTGCGCGGGCGCGAGATCAGTCGATGAAGTGAGTCGCCGTACCGGCTGCTCCACCCAATGCGGCAAGTGCTTACTTCGAGCCAAGCGGGTGGTTCAAGAGGCCCGCCAAAGCCTGGAAGGCTACGCTGTCAGCGAGCCCCTTCCCGCCTGAGAATACGAATACTTCTCACTTTTATTTTTATTAGCAAAATCAATAACTTAGTTGCCCTCCTCCCGANTTGTTATGTACAATCGGGCATCAATCATCCTGGCGGGTAAAAAACATGAAAGGCAACCCTGAGGTGCTGAAGCACCTGAACAAAATCCTCTACAACGAGCTCGTGGCCATCAACCAGTATTTTCTTCATTCGAAGATGTACAAGGATTGGGGGCTGACCGAACTGGCTGAGCACGAGTATCACGAATCGATTGACGAAATGAAGCATGCCGATGCCCTGGTCGAGCGCATCCTTTTTTTGGAGGGCATCCCCAACCTGCAAGACCTCGGTCAACTGCGGATTGGAGAAACACCGCGTGAGATGCTGGAATGCGATTTACAGCTGGAGCACGTAGCTCACGCGGATCTCATCGCTACAGTAGAGTGCTGCGAGCAGGCCAAGGATTTTGTGTCGAGGGACCTCGCAAAAAACATCCTTGAGGCTGAGGAAGAACATGTTGATTGGCTCGAAACGCAGCTGTCGCTGATGGACCGAGTGGGAGAGCAAAACTACTTACAAACGGCGATGAAGACTACGAAACCTGCCTAAGAATTTCTGCGCCACACCGATTGATAACAAAGCCACTGGCTCTCATTAGGGCCAGTGGCGTCGGCTGCATCAAGTTGCGTCCGCAAGAACGGCCTTACCTTCGGGTAAAGCGCTGAGCCTCAATAACTTTTTTTGACACACGCCTCCTATCACAGAGACAGCAGTCAGGCGGTTTGGGGCCCTTTTCTCCAGAGTAGCAACGCACCGTCAGAATTTTCAGCCGGTTCGTCGAGGCCAAACTCCAAATCAACTGCTTGCGCGCCCGCAACCGAGGTCGCGGCCAGCCTATCCCAGCATGAGAGATAGGACCCTAAGTTACAGTGCCCATGATGCCTGGAATGATGGAGCTGATGCTGTGCCGGGCTGATCAGCACTCGCTCCAGTGCACCAAAGTGCAGAGGAATGTGACTGTGGCGGAGATTGGAGCCCGCAAAAGTGAGCACAAAACCCAACGCGTTCACGCCGAGAATATCCCAAACTTGTAGCTGCGGTCCCAGCGCCCAAATAAATACTCCTGACACAGCGCCCAGCACAACAATAGAGCGTGCGAAATTTATCAGTGCCTCAATCGGATGGGTCCTGAACACCGTGAAGGGCGTCAAAGTGGTGGCCGTATGATGTAACCGATGTATGCGCCACAGTAATGGACTGCGGTGCATCGCCAGGTGGGTCAGAAAGCGTGTGAGGTCGTCTAATACAAAAGCGGTGAACGTGAAGACAGCCGACACCAGCAGCGGCGCGGCTGCCCAATGGGGTGCCTCGGCGACGTGGAGGTGCAGGTACCGAGCGGTGACGATTGCGACGACCAACTGGCCCCCAAAGAGTGGAGTGAACAAGGCGAGCTTGAGAGCGCCATTTATAAATAGCAGCACATAGTCGACACGCGTCGATTCATTCCACCAGTACTTCAGGCCGAGCACCTGCCGCAAGTTGGATGATGTGGCTTTATCGGCCTTCTTAAACCAGAAATAAAGTCCCGCCAGCAGCACAGAACCAAGCAGGTGCATCCAGTAGAGCCGCTTTGCCGGCTCTACAAAGTAAAAAAAGGGCTCGGTCAGATACCCCAAGGATGCCTCAACCATGGGCTAGAAGGTGTAGCGGATGCGGCCAACCACCGACCGGGGGCGATTTGGCCTCGCGCCAAAGGGGCGGTGCGAGACCACCGCAGCCTCATCCGTGACGTTCAGCAGCGACGCTTGCAGCGAGAGATTCTCCGTCAACGCATAAGTTGCACTGAGATCGAGCACGGCAAATCCGTCGCTGTGCAGCGCGTCCTCGATGTCAGCCACACCGGGGACCTCCCGCATCTGCGACTGAAAATCGACGGACCCCTCTACACGCCAGCGATCACCCACCAGGCTCAGCCGCGCGTTGCCGACACTCTCAGGAATGTAGGGCAGCTCGTCTCCTTCCTTAACCAATCCCCACTGAGGAAACCCTGACAGAAAGGTCGTTGCGAACTCTGACTCTGTATAGGTGTACGCCAGCGACCCCTCAAGCGATAGGGTATCGCTCAACGCAATCGCATGAATAAGCGACAGCTCTACCCCTGAAATTTCGACTTCACCGCCGTTAAATTCCGAGCCCGGCTCGCAGGTCGTGTCGCTCACTCTGCAGCGCCCGATTAGGTTGCCATAGTCACTGAAGAATCCGACCAGCGACGCCTCGGTCACCTCGTGACTAAACCGCACGCCCAGCTCATAGTTGGTGCTCTCCTCATTGGAAGCATCTGACCCGGGGCCTGCAGGGGAAAATCCCTCATAGAGGCCGCCAAACACGGACAAGGTATCGGACATCTCCCAGATAGCACTCACAGATGGAGAGGTCAGGCTTTGGGACCGCTCCACGGTCTCTCCAGTAATGTAGTTTTGGACTTCGCCATCAATGTCTTCGTGCCGCGCGCCCACATCCAGCGAGACGCGACCCAACGTCGCTCTCACGATGGCATAAACCGCCACCGCGTCGCTTTGCGCTTTATTGACGACTTTCGGTGCGCGCTGAATATTGTCTGAGACCATCTGCTGCGAGGTCATAAGGTATGTTTTGGGCTGGTGATTGCGCTCCACCTGATCACTATGAAATCGCACGCCGGCTCTGGAAGTCAAAGAAACTGATCCCAACTCTCGCTGGTCAGCAATGGACCATTGAATGCCACTACTTTCGTAGCTGCGGTCGTTATTCGTGACATCTAGCGTCTCATCGTCGACGAGGTTGGAGTCCTTCAAACCAGTGAGAACAAAGTATTGATCTCGATACTGGTTGGGTGACTGCAAAACTTTCTGCAATGTCGGCCCACTCACAAACCCATCGAGCTTATTCCACGAACGGTCGAATTCATTGAAATACGCCTTCAGGTTCGAGGTGGTATTGCCCGTGAACGAGAAAGAATAATTTAGCAATATATTGAGATGTTCAGATTCAAATCTGGCCAACTGAGATGCTGCGTAACGTCGATAAGGATTTTCATTAAAGTCAGCGTCAGTCAGACCCAGGTAAGTCTCGTCCGCTTTCTCTTCTCCTCCCTCAACGAGCAATGTCACCCTGTGATCGCGAGCCGAATCGGGATTTTGATAGAGAAGCTTGAGACCAAAATCAGTCCGCTCAAATCCCGTATCGTCACCGTGACCATCAATGCTCTTGAATCCATCAGCGCCATAAGAGAGCACGTCAACGAGAAAACCGAAGTTGCCTGAAGTGCCCCCATAGGACCCCTGCGCTTTGTAATACGCATCAGTCCCGTAGCTTAAATCCAGCACGCCCAATGTCTCTGAGGGCACTGGCATCGACATCATATTCACCGCCCCCCCAACCGTGTGGGGTCCATGGGTCACAGCAGCCGGCCCCTTCACCACTTCAATGCCCGATACCCGGCTCACGTTGGGCACGTAATACGCGGCGGGCGCCGAATAAGGTGCCGGCGTAATCAGCACCTCGTCGCGCATTAGCGTGATTTTCTGGCTTCTCTCCGCCGCGGCTCCGCGAATACCAATGTTAGGACGAAGGCCGTACCCATCCTCCTCTCGGATGTAGACGCCAGGCGCCTGATTAAGCACCTTCCTCAAGTCGACGTAATCGAAGCGATCAAGATCTTCTTCGTCTATGACGTACGCCGAGCCCGATACCGAGTCGAGCTCAACTGTTCTGCCAATGATGGTGACTTCTTCCAGCACCTGGTCATCACCGTAAGCGATAGGGATCCACGTGAGGCCCAACAGCGCAAATAAATTCAGAGAAGGTCGCATAATTTTCTTCGATGTGGACATTTGCATCAGTCGTTATCCGATTGGGAGCCGCCGGGAATGGATACATTCACGATGGTCACGAAATCAATTTTAAGGTCATCGACTATTCTTTTAACCATGCCGTANAGCGTACAGGTCGGGAACTGCGTTGAGGGCTGGTCGGGATTTGCGAACGCGTTGGTGCACTCCGCGTCGCCCTCGCTGTCAACGAGCTCCACCTGATCAACAAGNGTTGGCTCTATGCCCTCAGCGAAAGTAATGGCTGCTGCCAGATTGTCGACAAAGCGCTGAGAGACCTCGGGAAAGCCCTCNTTAATAATGTGCGCATCGAACCCTGTTTCTTCATTGGATACAAAGATCTGCTCGAAAGCCTCNAGATTATNAATAATNTGNCGAANGGAGCTTCGGCTGTNAGGCGCTTCAATTTGGTCGGGACAGGTCAGTGCAGAGCACGCAGNGATAATACCAAGTGGATTNCCGAGCTTGGCATCCTTGGCGCCNTCTTCNANGTAAAACATTCCGTCCGTGGTCAGCTGCAGACTCTCGCTCAAGCTGTCCTCGCTCAAAAAATCTGCNCGGTAGTTGTCGCCCGACGGTGCCCACCGCTCAATNATNGTGTTGGTGGCTCCCGCCAAATCCGCCGAAATGAGCTGGGCAGCCTCGCAACGCATCGATCTTCGTTTCACCTCGCTTAAACCATTCCAGTCTGCTGTCGCGCTCGATTGCGGGGGACAAGAGTGATTGAGGTCCTCGTTAAAAAGCAGGTACTCCAGCGCACCCACTCCCCTCTGATTGATGGATCGGCTATTAATATCAACGTCACCGTCGACCTTCGCCGCGATGCCATCTACACCACAGGTACTNAGNGANCCAAACATGTAAGAGTTCAATCGAAACTGCAGGCTGGAGGAATTCGCCGCAGCAGGCCCTATGGCATGNAGCTCTGCTTTTTGAATGCTCGTTGCCAGCTCTCCCCATGCCTGACGCACGGCGCTTTGGGCGTCGGTCTCCTCACCAGATCCGATGGCACCGCAATAGTTAGCCAGCGCCCCGTCGGGTGCCGTCATCTCGGTCGCCATCGACGCGACGGCCTCGTAATTAGGCATCACTATCTCGTCTACGTAAGCGGTTAGCATCGCTGCGACGGAATAGTCTGAACCGACTGCACTGTCCCCGTCTTCACCCCCTCCGGATTCTGGCGACGAACCACCATCACCGAGGATTGGCGAAGGCTCTGTCTGTCCACCGCTATCCGTGCAGGCGCCCAGTGCAAGTAAAACAAAACTACTGAGTAGCAGCCTTGCGCACCAATTTGACATGTCTTACACCCTTCTCTTGAAATGAAAAACGCCGCGACGCGGCGTAATTAAACAGTGCACTGTAATATTGTGGCCCGGAATTACCAACTTACATATCCGAGCCACAACGGTCCGAGGACTGTCACCAAATGGGGACGACCTCGGGATCGAGCTCATAAGCAATCTCGAGGATATCTCGCGCTTCCTCTAGATCATTCAAATAATTTTGAATCGCAGCCTCAGCGCTGGCAGCGGCGGTTGCTTGCCCCCCTTGAGAACCGTCAGCCAAGACCGGCGCGTCCCCCATCAGCGACAGCACCCGCTTCAGATCAGTAACAGTGACCCCGGTATCTTCCGTTCTGAACGGTGATATCGGGCTGAACTGCAAACCCAGTGCGAAACCTTTCATCTCACCCCAGTGCTTCGCAAGCGTGGTGAAATTCGAGAGGTCGGCATAGGCCCCACCTGAAAATTCAGCCATATCGTCCGAGACATCATTGATATAGTGGACAACCGTTGCAGCGATGCACTTTTCCCAGGTCAGCGCTGCAATAGTGATCTGAGCCTGCAGTGCCGCGTCCGCATCTGCGGTCAGCTCGCCCGCTTCTTCCGCGTTTTCCAGTATCCGTCGNCCCAAAAGGAATGCGTCCATCGCNGTCTTNGAGAAGTCCGTGTAGGCAACACCCTCGGCATTCTGCTTACGATCTCGCTTGGCACAGTTTTGTGAGTGCCCGAATACGAACTCGCCTCTCAAGTCGATCAAACCATCGCCATTGGAATCGTAGTAGCCGTTGCCGTATTCCGCTCGGCCTCCTTTGCCGGCGGCCTCGTCATCGGTGTAATCATTGATATCGCGAGACGCCCCGTAATACCCGAACGCCTCATCAAAATTGTGTGCGCCGGCAGAGTAGCCCTTACCGGGCTTTTCTTCGCCCAACTGATTGGCAAAGTCCGCTTGCATGTAATCATTGGTCCCTTGAGAAAAGTTGACGGCCACCGACAGGAACTTCTGGATCAGCTGCCGGTAGTGGACACCCGTGGCTGAAATCATAGGCGTATCGACTGTGGGCTCGGTCCCGTCGGCCACCTTAACCGTGGGAGCTACGCCATCAGTCGCCTCGGCGGCCAAACCATCCATCCAGTAATCGACGAGCTCGATTGGCAACGGTGTTGCATCCATACCGGTGACCCATCCAAAAAATTCGCCGTCAATCAGCTTTTCGGTTTCGCCGCCGCCCTCACCGTTGCCTCCCGCGATTTTACCGTCCAAGTTTTTACCCGAACTGATATCGCTGTAGGTAGGCCCGGGAGTCACCTCCTCGCCGGTAGTTGTGCCTCCCTTCACCGTGAACCCGTGGTCCGTTTCATCAACACCGTTCCCTTCGACATAAAAATTCAACCCGCTCAATACGGTTTCGGCCGAGACTCCGGGGTCATCCTCGAGGGCTTCCATGTAACCCACCATCTGAAGTTGGAGGACCTGTCGCGCCGTCTGGCCGGTGTAACTCACACCATCGTCAGTCCCACCCTCGATGAAGCCCTTTGCCCCATACTCCGTGGGGATCGGGTCACAGGCATCGCCCGCACCGTTAACGTCACTGTCTTCCTGTCCCTCGTTCGCATCTTCCGGGCAGTTATCATCGGCATCTGTGATGCCATCGCCATCAGCATCTGGCGGCGGCGGGTCCGCTACCGGCGGAGGCGGAGGCGGAGGACTCGAGTTGTCACTGCCCCCGCCACACGCTGCAAGGCTCGCCGCGAGTGCGAGCGTTGATAAAGCCAACAAAATGGTCCGTGTCAGTGCCATCATGCGAAAACCCCTTTCCTAATTCAGTTGTAATTCTTACCACGGCGCCGAGGCACCAAAGTTATCGATAATCATTCTCAAAAACAGATGATAATGTGATCAATTCTCGTTTGCAACAACTTCCTTGCAGGGTAAAACCTCCGCAGTACGCCGGCGCGCAGGCCTCTGCGTTCCTTTTATATTCGAATGTCCGTACTATCCTACCCTTGCCCACTACACTTTATTCAGGAGCAACCTATGCCTCAGTCGCGACCTCTGGAAGGCCTTAGGGTCATCGAGCTAGGACAATTGCTGGCGGGCCCCTTTGCCGGAACGATTCTGGGCTACTTTGGTGCAGAGGTGATTAAAGTGGAGCCCCCGACCGGGGACCCGATTCGGCAGTGGCGAGAGGTGCGCAACGGCATGTCGCTCTGGTACCACTCTTTGGCGCGCAATAAGAAAAGTGTGACCCTCGATCTGAAGTCAGAGCGCGGTCAGGAACTGGCGTTTGATCTACTCACCAAAGCCGATGTCGTGATCGAGAACTTCCGTCCGGGTGCGATGGAAGGGTGGGGTCTGGGGCCTGAGCAGGTAAAGGAAAAAAATCCCGGCATCATCTACGCGCGGATTTCAGGCTACGGCCAAAGCGGCCCCTTTTCTGAAAAACCTGGATACGCCTCGGTGACGGAGGGCTATGGCGGCTTCCGCTACATCAATGGTGAACCGGGCAAGGCGCTGGTCAGACCCAATATTTCACTCGGTGACACG
>NYTG01000041.1 GCA_002683395.1 Halieaceae bacterium
CTTATTTGAATCTATAAACTCGACACCTATTGACCGTACCTGACCTCCTCCCTTGATGCCCAAAACGAGCGTCGTGTGGACCGCCGCCTCAATCGCCAGCCCTGGCGGGCTGATCAATCTTAACTGCGCTTCGGGATGACGCCATCGGAGCACGCCTTTGTCCGCCCACAGGAGGGTTTGATTATCAGTCTTGTACCAGCCGTCGGCGCTAATGTGGTGCTCATTGCCAAAGGGCCAGTAAAGCGCGTTTCTAGGTAAGAAGGCGTACTCAGAGAGAAAGTCCCTCACCGCGTCATCCAGCGGCGTATTGAGATAAGCGGTATGGGCGTGGAAGCCCGGCTCGCCAAAAAACTCACCATTGCTGCCGTTCCAAGCCATGGGGGACAGTACACGCGCATGAAAATTGAAGAGCTCAAGGAGCGATCTATACGCCTCGGCATAACCAGGCAACCGCCCTGGTGGATCCCGGTAGTCGGCGGTATTGTGCTCAACAATGCCCCAGTCGGGATCCATGTCATAGAACACTCTGAACAGACTTCTTCCACTCTCGGTTTCAATATTGTTCATGGCACTCTGCCCGTAAATGATCGCACCCAAATGGCCCGGATTCGGCCTCGCCCCCTCGACTGTCATGCCGGCTGAATCATAATTTTTGAGCGAGCTATCGAGCCTTTCGGAAAAAGGCATTGCCGCTTTGCGAGGCGCCTGAAATCCCTGCGAAGAATAGATTTTATCCGGGTCAATACCGACCTCGACCAGCCAGCGGCTGAGATCGTCATAGTGCAAGTCGACCAGATGCCGGCGAAATCGCTCCCACAAATGCATCCATGGCTCACTTTCACCGGGGAGAAACTGTCTTGGCATATCGCGTGGCGGCGCCACCTCCCCCCACTGCGAGAAGGATTTTTGGGCGATCTCACTGACTTCGTCCAAGGTCAGCGCTTGCTCACGATAACTGGCCAGTATCGCACCATCGCTATAGAGGCCGCTGCCGCCCAGCCAGTCTCTGAACTGGCGCAGGGTATCTGGGTTAAAATCATGCCAGCTTCCTTTAACAAAGGGGCTGAGGTAGACATCCGCGTCAAGATTAATACCGGCAAACAAAGATGGATGCTCTGCTGCGAACTTAGCCAATCGCCTGCCTGCAGCCTGCAGGTTACGTTTTTTATACATTCGGACGGTGTCGTTATAGGCGTTCAAAGTAAGAACGCGCGATAGTTCAGGAGATTTCAGGGAGCCTGGCAAACCTGAAACAAGATCGTCAGGATAGACCTTGTCGTTTTGATCCCACTGACAGTTTCTGGGGTCCAGCTCGAGATAATCGGTCAGATCGTAATCGGGCAGCCCACCGTTGGCATCCCCCCAAACACCGCCATTCAGGGTGAACAGGATAGGGAGGCTTTTGTCCACCGACAGATCGATTAAACCCTCGAGCCAGTCATCAACCAGAAAGACGCCGGAATCGAGGTGCACGAGACCCAGATCTGGATCGAACTGCCAATTCTCGGTTCGCCCCTGGGTAGACCGCATATACAAAATGGGCACGCGCAAGCCAATGCGAAAGGTATCGCTACGGTAATTCGCATACGCATCGGAAAAACCCTGATCTCCCCGAGCTGAGATGCCGCTCGTGCCCAATGCAAACCAGAAAGGGTCTTCCCGCCACTCCAAGTATTGCTTGAGCCAAGGCTGCCACAAAGTCGATAGTCTCACAGGACGGTAACGAATAGCTTTTATCGCGATCCGCTCACCCGACTGACGGTAGGCCACGAGCTGCAGGGACGCAGAAAAAGGCGGTTCCAACTGCGCGTGAAAGCCTGAGAGCATGGCTCCTGGCTCATCCAAATAGGCAGCGACATCACCCCTCTCCAGGCCAAAGTCCAGCGGATGGCTCCACAACCCAGACTCCAAGACAACCCGCACAACCGGGTCTTCCGAACCACCCCAGATCCAGCCGCCTACCTCTATCTCAGGCTCTCGCCATGTGTTGACTTGGGGAGAATCGACAAAAAAATCTGCGGCAGCACTCACCTGAAAAGAAGAAGACAGACAGAACCAAATCGTGACGAGAATCGCTGCTCTATTCATCGCTAGCTGTTTTCTCCGCTCTGCCGTTCGTCGCGTTATTGCCCTGCACCTTTATGACCGCAAAACTACCCTCACATGTTAACTGGAAGCGGTTTATTAATCGGCTGAGTCAGTGTCTCGGGCGCGACCGCAAAACCGATAATGGCGCTGTATCCGGATGTTTTCTCACGGTGAACAACCCTCGCTGTGCCGACAATTTTTGCGCCACGGCCGCAGGTGACCGAGGCTTCCCCACCCTCAACAGACACTGTGAGCTCGCCTGCGGTGATATACAGCACTGAGTCAAAGTCATGCCAATGCAGCGCGTTCTCTTCAGCAGGAAAATCCAGCGCCATCGGGTGATAGCCCATCGCTTCAATTTCTGCGTAAGCCTGTGCCTCGTCCTCAAACGAAAGAATATTATTCATAGCGGTCTCCTCATCCGTCGCGTCACCCTACTCTATCGGTATCAGTCGCGCTTGCACAGGTAACGAACTTCTCGGCGAGCCCGTTAGATGGCCACTAACGCAACGGCCCACCTATCTGTCGTGCTGGATCTTAAATCTTAAATTTGGGTGTGTCGCAGCCCAGAGGCTTGATATGGTTGGCGCATGCCAGCCCTCACTAACCTCTCCGCGATCGAACTGTCCGACGCCATCCAAACGGGCTCTGCGAGCTGCGTGGAGGTCATGACAGCATTCCTCGAGCGCATTCACGCAGTAAACGCCGACCTGAACGCACTCATTAATCTCACAGACTCCGATCGCTGCCTCGATCTCGCGAGGAAAAGTGATGCGCAGCTGCGCGCAGGGAGCTACCGGGGCTGGTTGCACGGTTTACCGATAGCCATCAAGGATTTGTCCAACGCGCAGGGATTCCCAACCACCAGCGGGTCCGCGTTGTTTGAACACTACAGGCCCTCGCACGACGATCCTCATGTGCAGCGAATGCGAGCCGCAGGTGGCATCGTGATCGGCAAAACGAACGTCCCAGAGTGGGGACTGGGCGGCCATACCGAGAACAGCGTGTTCGGCCTGACCGCCAATGCCCGCGATCAGGCATTGAGCGCCGGAGGCAGCAGCGGTGGCGCAGCGACCGCAGTCGCAAGCCACATGCTGCCACTCGCAGATGGTAGCGACATGATGGGGTCGCTGCGAACCCCTGCCGCGTTTCAGGGCCTCGTTGGATTTAGGCCTACGTCTACCACAGTGCCGGTGCCCACAGAAATGGACCCGATGGCGCTCGGCCTGGTTAGTATCGGACCTATAGCCAGGAACGTAGCCGACACCACCGCACTCTTTTTAACCCTCTCAGAACAAGCCCGCCTCTCTCTTCCTGAGCAAACGCCCATATCGACGTTATCGAACATCCGAATCGGATGGCTGGGCGATGCAGGTGGCTACTGGCCGACTGAGGACGGAATATTGGCTGACTGTGAGAAAGGACTAGACCGACTGGCCTCAGCGGGGGCGTCTATCGATCTCTGCAACACGCTCCCGGCAATGGAAGAACTCTGGCAGTGCTGGACAACGCTCAGGCACCACGCGCTGTCTCCTGGAAAGGCGCTCTATGAAAACCCTCAAAAACNGGCGCTGATGGGCACAAACTGGCAGTGGGAAATTTCACAGGGATTGCCACTGACCCAGTCAGCGATCGCTGACGCCCGGGCGAAGCAAACGGGCTGGCNNAAGACGCTATCGAGGCTCTTTGACCAGTATGACGTGATCGCCGCACCGGCTTGTCAGGTCTACCCCTTTGCGGCGGCGCAGGGACCTCCTGCGCAGATAGGCAACAAGGCACTCGACACCTACCACCAATGGCTGGAGATCAGCCTAGTGGCCTCCCTCGGTAACCTGCCGGTCATCAGCCTGCCCCTCCCCGCNTCCACGCCGCAGCGGGCGACGGGCATCCAATTCATGATGCCCCCTGGNCACGATCACGAGCTNCTTAACGTTGCAGCGAACGCCGAACTGATGCTCANCGGCTAGNCGGNTGTTACTCGTTTTCCTTGCGCTCACCATAATCTTTAAGCACACGGCGCCAGATCCACGCACCCGAACCGACTAGCACTGCGCCGTAGGCGATCGCCAAAACTAGCTCTCCACTCATCACATTACCTCGCGAAGCATCCCGGCCCCCGCCGCAACGGCTTGCTGGTAAGGCAGGGCATAGAACACGGNCAACAAGGCCGCAATGACAAACCCCATCGCCACCATCACCTTGGGCCAAACCAAAGTCTGACGAACCACTGTTGCGTCCCTTTCCTGCGGCGGCATAACATGTAAAGCAATACGGTAATCGCTCTCCGCCTGAGAGACACTGCCCCCTCGCGACACAAAGCTCACTGCAAGGTAGCTACAGATCACGCCCACCAGAATGGGATCCGCGATCACAGGCCATTTGACCACGCCCCCTATTGCGAGCGCATTCATACCCACATTGACGCCAAAGCCTGTCGCCATCCCCCAAAAAGCACCCGGCTCAGTAATGCGGCTACTCCAGATACTCTGGAAGGCCACCACACCCCAAGACGATGCAAACAGAGGTCCCGCAAAGTGAGTCAGCCAATAAATATTCCNCGGCAAGAGCANCGCAAGCCCGATCACGGACAATCCTACAAAAAGCATCGCCAAGCGGGCCGAACGAAGATGCGCCGCACTGTNCGGGTGCTCTCCGGAAACACTATCGNCCTGGTCTGATCCACTCCCAAAAATATCGTGGCTCACGCTAAAGCCGACTAACGATAAAAACGTGGATGCTGAAGACAGGCCGGCCGCCAGCACACCACAGATCAAAACTGCCCCCAATACCGTCGGCAGCAGATTCATGGCCACCCAGATCATGGTGCTTTCGGCCGGCGAGATATTGGGGTTAATCAGATTGACAGTGGCGGCCGCAAAGTTGGTCACGAGGTAAAGCAGCAGCATCGCGATCAGTGCGCCGCANGCCGAACGAATCACCACATGCTCACTGCGCGCCATTAAATAACGGCTCGTTTGCCACGGACTCACCGCCACGACAATTCCCCATGCCAGCCCGAGAATGGTCGCCCAGAGCAATCCATCAAAAGGCGTTTGCCAATGCACGTCGGGCCCAACNCGTCCATGCCAGGCGATGATGCCGGGCTTGTCTGCATAGGTCGCGAGTGATTCGATCGCAGTGAACCAGCCACCTGCCGCACTCACAATAAAGAACGACGTGACAACGATAATTCCCGAGAAGAGCACAAACATCACGGTATCCGTCAGGATGACCCCACGAGACCCGGAGTACAGGGTGAATAAGGTATAGCTCACCCACACCAAAATGATGGCCGCCACTTCACTAAAACCGGTGACCTCGGTAATGATGAGCGCCATACCCCATGTGACTGCCAGCAAATAGGCCGACAAGCCCACCACGATTGAAATACCCGCAAACATCTGAATACGACGGCTGGCGAATCGGGCCCTGAAAAAAGCCGGTACNGTNAGCGCCCTGCTCCGGCGGAGGTANCTNCCAAAAAACACGGCACCAATGATGTAGCCCANGCAGTTGAANCAGGTCATGATAATGACCANCGGTGCGTGNCCCTGATNGGACATGCCCGCCTCTCCCATNAAGGCATTAGTGCTCATAAANCTGGCGACAAGCGTGCCCAAAATGAGCACCGTCGGCGCATTGCGTCCCGCGACAAAAAAGTCTTCGAGGTGTCGGACACGTCTTCCCGCATACCAGCCGATCGCCAGATAACACGCGAGACTGGCCACAATACCCAGCTGGAAACTATTCACAGCTCACCCGCAGTGGACACGAGCCGATCATCGGCCTTTCGTAATCGCCTCGATGACTAAGCGTTCTATCGTCTCGACATCGGCCTCACGCGGATTTGTCGCCGCCGCCGCATCCTGATGCGCTTTTTCAGCAATACTCCGAGCTGCCTCAATCGGCACACCGATGTCGGACAACGATCGGGGAATGTCGAGCCGATCCAGCATCTGGCAGATTGCCGCGTCAAAAGACGCAAAATCGGCACTCTCAAGACCGAGTGCCCGCGACAGGGCAGGCAGCTTGTGGCTGATGGCCGGCGCATTGAAGCGAAGCACCGCGGGCAACACGATGGCATTGGTTAACCCATGATGCGTGTCGAACTCCGCCCCCACCATGTGACTAATGGCGTGAACAAGGCCCAGTCCTTTCAAAAACGATACCCCGGCCAGGCATGCGCCGATCTGCATGCCACCGCGCGCCGCCATGCTGCCCGGCTCTTCCACCGCCCAGGGAAGCCACTGACCAATCAGCGCCAGCGCCTCCAGCGCGATGCCGTCACACATCGGGTGGAAATCGGGGACGCAGTAAGCCTCGACCGCATGCACCATGGCGTCAATGCCTGTCCAGGCAGTCAGCGTCGCGGGCAGACCTATCGTGATCTCTGGATCCAGCAAAGTGAGTGAAGGCGTCAGATCCATGTGCCATACGCACAGCTTCATTTCCCTCTCGGTGTGGGTGATCATTGCCGTACTCTCGGTCTCGGCACCCGTGCCCGCCGTCGTAGGAATACAAATCAACTTGGGAAATTCGTGACCGACGGGCAATACCGGGCTCTCCCGATCAAAATCAAACTCCCAGACGTCGCAGTCATTGTTGGCGGTCAAGGCAGTCGCCTTACCCGCATCCATTCCACTCCCTCCACCGATGGCGATAACGGCATCATGCCCGCCCTGACGATACATTTTCCGCGCCGACGTAATGTTGGTGTCCTTCGGATTCGGCGCAACATCAGCAAAAATATCACTGTCGATACCCGTGGCCTTCAACGCACGCTGCAACGCACCAATAAACGGCAATTGAGCAGATCCGCGATCCGTCACGATAAGCGGGTTGGCCAGCCCCATGTCCATGGCTCGGGGGCCCAATTCAGCCAACCGGCCCGGGCCGTAAGCAATCGGAACCGGGAACGACCAGTCACAGTGAGAAAGTAAATTTTCCGTATTTTTATCAATCACTTAAAAATTGATCCTCATAATCTAAACAACACGCTATCAAGGCCAGAATACCGCTATGAAAAAGAATGGCTCCCACCCCTTAAAAAAGAGGTGCATCAGCGTGCGTCTTTGCTTATATTCTCGCGGTAAATCACGTGCAACGGCTCACTGTAGCACGCCTTAATCGCTTCACCCTGCATGACAAAAACAGGTAATGACATGACCCCATAAGCGCGACTCCAGCCTTCCGGCCAGAGAACCGCATCTGTTAGATAAGAGAGCTCAGCCCATGAATGCACCCGTCCTTTCCCTTTCAAGACGCCTTCGTAAGTCTCCCTTCGAAACCCGTTCGCATACCGGCGCCAAAGCCACATCAGTTTACAACCATGTCGTGCTGCCCACGGCCTACGAATCGCTGGAAGATGACTACTGGCACCTGAGAGAACACGTTCAAATCTGGGACGTCGCCTGCCAGGTGCAGGTCGAAGTCAAAGGTCGTGACGCGCTAAAGCTGGTGGAGTTCCTCACGCCTCGC
>NYTG01000005.1 GCA_002683395.1 Halieaceae bacterium
ACTTGGGGAGTTTCGGTTGGGGTAGTCATTGTGATCGCCATTACCACTAGTGCGTGAGGGGCGACACCATACCAGCACCGTGAGAACTAGGTCACGTTTCGTACTAAAAAAGATCAGTTCGCGGTGCTAAATCCTGCGAGTTCCCTCCAGAAATCTCGATAATCGTAGTCGGTATCGAGCGCTAAATTAAGGGTGTTGTATGAGCTGAAGTCACTGACTACATGGGTGAGTTGGACGATGCCTTTGTCGCTCAGGCCATGGGCGCGCAGCGCTTCTACTTGCTGATCACAGACGTCTGCTGGCGCCTGGTTGACTTGCAGCGCGTACTTAAGCAGCGCTCGCAGCCGGTCGCCTTCGATCGCGTCCACGCCGGATTGGAGCAGTGTGCCTACGTAGTCCTCGGCAGTACCCAGTCCGTGGTTAAGGATTGTGCAAAAGGCGGCCGTGCAGTAGGGACAGCCGTTTGCCTGAGAGACAACAATGCCGACGTGTTGGATCTCTTCCATGGTGAGTTCGCCCATCTCCCACAGGACCTTGGTCGCGCCCAGCTTGGCCGTGAAGAACTCTGGAAAATTCAGCTCGACATAAAAATGGTTGGGCACACTGCCCTCCATTTCGGTCACCCAGGCAAAGATGCCCTCGACGGCAGGGTCCGTGACGTGTTGTGGTTTAGGCAGTGCGACTCTCGCCATGACGGGGCTCCTATCGCCGGGCTATGCAGTTGAGCCTACCGACACCCGAGGGCGCCGGCAGATTGCGCTATTTAAAATTGTTTGCGGACCTCGACGCGCCACTGACGGCCGCGGTTATAGATGCCCTCCAGCGATTGAAACGCCGTACCGTAGACGCCCGTCACCAGGTATTGTTCGTCAGAGAGGTTGGTGCCTGCCAGAATCACGGTCCAGTCTCCGCCTGTGTTGGTCCAACGCACACTGGCGTCGATCAGGCTGTATGAATCTGTTTCCAAAAGAGGCGTGTTGTAGGCGTCGTTATACGTTTCTGAGCGATAGCTCCAGTCAGCGCGGAGCAACAGCGTGCCGTTGTCAGAGATTTCGAGTTCTTTGGACAGTCCCAAGCTGGCTGTTGTCTCCGGCACGCGCTCGAAGTCATTGCTTTTCTGGATCAGCGTATTGGCTGTGTCGATATTGTCGTACTCGGCATTTATGAGCGACAGGCTGCCTTCAACAAACCAACCTTCAGCGGGGGAAGCGAAGAGCTCTACCTCGAAACCATCGATACTCGCTTCACCGATATTCTGAGTCACTGGCGCTACACTATTAAAGACCTGAACCTGGAGTTCTTCGTAGTCGGTCTGAAATACCGCGCCATTTACCCTCAGCCGACCGTCCAGCAGATCAAGTTTAAAACCCGCTTCCAGTACTTCTACAAACTCAGGTTCATAGGTTGGGATTAAGTCAATATCGGGTGTGCCGGGTGGCGCGGTGAAGGGCGGCACAATCGGCGGGAAGACCCGCTGAGTGAAGCCACCTGATTTGAACCCTTCAGAGTACGTTGCATAGAGCATCACGCTGTCACTCAGATCGAACGCCAGGTTGGCCATTGGCGTGAATTCCGAAATGGAGATCTCTTTTTCCAGTAATGGCAGGATGCGCGAACCGGCCTGCAGGAAAGGGGCGTCGAGCGCGGCCAATGGATTGCCGGGAGGCACCACGTTGCTGATGCCAGCGTAGTAGTTGTTGTAGATGATCTGATCGGGCGTAAAGGCTTTATCCTCGTCGGTGTAGCGCCCACCCAGAGTCAGATGCAGGCGATCCGTCATATCGAAGGTGGCCTGCGCAAATGCCGCCCACGCCGTATTGTCGAAGGCGCCACCTGATCGGAAATTCGACACGGTAAAATCTAGGGTGTTGACGTTGTCGCCTTCCTCGGAAAAGTAGTAGAGACCGAGAATCCAGTCGAGGCGGTCATGCGTGCCAATCAGCTGCAGTTCCTGAGTAAACTGCTCTTGATCCAGCGTGTCTTCAAACTGAGCGATACGATGGGGTGAGTGGTCGCCGTCACGCGCAAATTCTGATTCCAGCTCCCGGTACGCGGTGATCGACTTCAGCGCGAGGCTGTCTGACAGGTTGAAATCCAGAGTGGCAGAAACCCCAAAGACATCGGTTTCGGAGTAAGCAGGCGCTGTGCCTTCATTGGTGCCGTCGGCGCCAATGTAGCGGCTGTCATAACAGTTAGGGGACGCGGGGTTTGAGGTCACGCCATTACCGGCAGGGTCGGTTGCCGCACACGGCTGACCCGGGCCCATCGCAGCCGTCGTCACATTGTGAATAAAAGCCATTGGCGGCGGGGGTGCGAGCACGACGCCCTGAAGTTGGCTCAGATCTGTGAAATCAATACCAATGAGCTCCATCGCCGGCCCATTCTCGCGATCGACGGTCATATCTGCCGTAATGAGTGCAGAGAAATCATCACTGGGCTGGAAGGCAAGCGATACCCTGCTAGTCCAGGTATCGTCGTTGCCAAGATCTGTGTTATCGGGCCGATCGACATAGCCGTCCTGTGTCATGGACGCCACGGTGGCGCGAATGGCCAGCGTGTCGCTGATTGGTGCATGCACGGTGCCGCGCAGGTGCACGAGGCTATCGGTGCCTGCGGCTATGGCTACGTTGCCTTCAAAGTCGCCACCAGGTTGTGGCTTGCGTGTGGCAATCGAGATGGCGCCACCGATGGTGTTACGGCCGAACAGCGTGCCCTGCGGTCCACGCAATACTTCCAGTCGCTCAATATCGACGATATCCAGAATGGCACCGACTGAGCGCGCGACATAGACACCATCCACGTAGAGCCCTACGCCTGGTTCGGTGGTCGGCAGAAATTCTTTCTGACCCACCCCGCGAAGATAAATGGCAGCAGAGTTGGAAGCTCCGCCAAAGCTGGGGTTGTTATGCAGGGTCATGCTGGGTACGAAGCGCTCGATCTGGTCGAGGCTGTCGACACCGCGATAGTCAAGGGTCTCTCCCGTGAAAGCCGAAACGGCGATGGGCGCGTCCTGCAGACCTTCTTCAATGCCACGCGCGTTAACAACTATTTCTTCCATTAGGCGCGCCGTGGTGGAGGAGGCAGAGTCTTGGGCTACCGCGTTGACCGAGCCTCCGCTCAACGCCGCTGCAAGAGCGAGTGAGACAGCTGAGTAGACGGGTTGGTTTTTCATAATGAGATCCTTGGTATGGAGACGTAAGCCTGAGTGAGTCAACGCATCAGGCGTCGATATCGGGTACCTGCTGCATGGCTTGTGCAATGACAGCATCTGATAGGTCTAGGTCGACCATTCCTCCGGCGAGGAATTTGTCGTAGGCGGCGAGGTCCAGGTGACCATGACCGCACAAAGCAGTCAGGATCACTTTCTCTTCACCCGATTCTTTACAGGCCATTGCCTCACGGATAGCCGCCGCCAGAGCGTGTGTGGGCTCGGGCGCAGGCACAATGCCTTCGGTACGAGCAAATTTTAGAGCGCTGTCGAAACACTCGGTTTGCGGGATCGAGATCGCTTCAACCAGTCCCAGCTCGTAAACGTGTGACACCAGAGGTGCCATACCGTGGTAGCGCAGTCCACCAGCATGGATGGGTTCGGGGATAAATGAGTGTCCCAGTGTATGCATCTTCATCAGCGGGGTGAGGCCGGCGGTGTCGCCGAAGTCATAGCGATACTCGCCTTTTGTAAGCGTGGGGCAGGCAGACGGTTCAACGCAGCGAATAATGGGGTTCATCTTGCCGGCAAGCTTTTCGCGCAGAAAAGGAAATGCCAGACCGCCGAAGTTAGAGCCACCGCCGGTGCAGCCCACCAGCACGTCGGGGGTCTCATCCACTTTGGCCAATTGCAGCAATGCTTCTTCACCAATAATGGTCTGGTGCAGCAGGACGTGGTTCAGCACACTGCCCAGCGCGTAGCGGATGGTCGGATCCTCTACTGCCTCTATTACCGCTTCAGAAATGGCGATACCCAGTGAGCCTGGATGGTCAGGATCCTGCGCCAGCANTTCCTTGCCNAACTCGGTCACATCGGAGGGGCTCGGGTGCACCTTTCCGCCCCAGAGTTCCATCATGGTGCGGCGATGGGGTTTGGCTCTGAAAGAAGCCGCCACCTGCCATATTTCGCACTCGAGGCCAAATTGCGCGCAGGCGAAGGCAAGCGAACTGCCCCACTGGCCCGCTCCNGTCTCGGTGGTTAACTTTCTGATGCCTTCNTGAGCGTTGTACCAAACNTGNGGGACTGCGGTGTTGGGCTTGTGTGAGCCCGCCGGACTCACACCCTCATATTTGTAATAGATCCGAGCCGGCGTATCGAGCAACTTCTCGAGCCGGTGCGCGCGAAATAGCGGGCTGGGACGCCACAGTCGGTATACGTCGAGCACCTCCCCGGGAATANCGATATAGCGCTCCGCAGACATCTCCTGCTCNATNAGNGCCTTGGGGAACAGNGCGGCAAAATCATCTCCCGTCGCCGGCTGGTGCGTACCGGGGTGGAGTGGTGGNGGCGGCGGCTCTGGGAGGTCGGCCACCACGTTGTACCATTGGGTGGGCATCTCCGATTCGTCGAGATGGATTTTGGTCGGCGTGCTCATAGTTTTGGTCCACAGGCGCAACGGCTAAGCCACTGTAAGCCCTAAATCATCAGAAAGACCGCGCATGATAAGCGAGTGAGCGCGTGACGCAACCGTTGTGAGTGGCGGCGCTGGGACTCCATTGTGCCTGTTGCAGAACGTGAGAAAGCCCTGCACNCNGGGATTAGCGGTCCTACGGCATCTCGAGGTTGCTGCTTAGAACGATCTTGAAGCGGGAAATGGACGCTTGAGAGGCGCAATATTTCGCGTGACGGGCATATTTTTTTGGCGCTACACTCCGCCCCCGTTCGCCCTTTTCATCGTGCCAGTCATGTCTATCAGCACTTTTGACCTGTTCAAGGTGGGCATTGGGCCCTCCAGCTCTCACACCGTAGGCCCCATGCAGGCCGCGCGGATGTTTGCCCGATCGCTCGACGAAGAAGGGAAGCTAGTTCAATGCCGCCGTGTCACCACAGAGCTCTTTGGTTCTCTTGGCGCCACCGGCGCGGGCCATGGCTCACCTAAGGCAATCATTCTCGGGTTACAGGGTGCAGCCCCTGACACCGTCGATATTGAGGGAATTGAGGCCCGGATCAGCGAGGTGCGTGAAGGCGGCGAGATTTGGCTAATGGGCACTCATGCCATCAGCTTTAGTTATCGCGATGACTTGATTATGCATCGCACTGAGACACTGCCATTTCATTCCAACGGTATGCGTTTTACCGCGTATGACGATCAAGGTAGGCCGCTGCATACTCGTGTGTATTACTCGGTGGGAGGTGGCTTTGTTGTCGATGAATCGGCGAGCGAAGGCGACGTGATCGTCGATGACCCGACCCCGGTTCGCTATCCGTTTTCCAGTGCTGAGGAATTGCTCGCACAATGCCGCGAATATGGGCTGTCGATCAGTTCGTTGATGCTGGCCAATGAGCAGGCCTGGCGAACAGAGGCGGAAGTGCGCGAGGGGTTACTGGCGCTGTGGAAAGTGATGGACGCCTGCATCGATCGAGGGTGCCGCACCGAGGGCATCATGCCTGGAGGCCTGAAGGTTAAACGTCGCGCCGCACAGTTATACCGGCAGCTTAAAACTCAGGGCGACTCCCTTGGCGATGAGTCGCTGAACACCATGGACTGGGTCACGCTTTATGCGCTGGCAGTCAATGAAGAGAACGCGGTCGGTGGGCGGATTGTGACGGCGCCCACCAATGGCGCGGCCGGGATTATTCCCGCTGTGCTGAAGTACTACNTGCNNCACTGCCGCGGCGCNAGCGACGAGGANGTCTGCCGCTTTTTACTCACGGCNGGNGCAATCGGTATTTTGTATAAGATCAACGCATCCATNTCAGGCGCAGAGGTGGGCTGTCAGGGAGAAGTGGGCTCTGCCTGCTCCATGGCNGCCGGAGCACTCGCTGATGCGTTGGGCGGCACCCCCGCCCAAGTCGAAAATGCCGCCGAAATTGCCATGGAACACAATTTGGGCCTGACCTGTGACCCGATCGGTGGCTTGGTACAAGTGCCCTGCATCGAGCGTAATGCCATGGGCGCGGTGAAAGCGATCAGCGCTGCCCGGATGGCGCTGCGTGGCAGTGGCGAGCACTTTGTTTCTCTTGATCAGGTGATCAAGACCATGCGGGATACCGGCCGCGACATGCAGGACAAATATAAAGAAACCGCTCGGGGAGGGCTGGCAATCAACGTACTCGAGGTGCCGGTCAGCCTGATCGAGTGCTAAGGGTAGGGCTGCGCGGCCATTTGATCCCGGCGCCTCACAACCAGCGGCTGACGTGAACCTTCATCTCCGAAAGCATCCTGTCGTAATGATGGGCGTCTCGGCCCTCGGGCAGCNGNTCTTCATGGAACTCGATTAACAGGTAGTCGACTAGCTCCTCTCCAGAATCTCTCCATCGCGCATAAAGAGCGTCAATCAGTCTATATTCTGTGCCCTCGACGTCGAGCTTTACCGCGACGAAGTCGTAGCCACTGTGACGCTTATCTGAAAGAAAACGCCANAGATCGATACCATCAACGGAGCGCTGCTCTAGAAAATTCTTTCCCGTCACCTTTCCCTTTTCAGTCGTTGAGCCGCCGCGGAAATTAGTCCCCATCGCGCGGGGCAAATAAATATCGACGGGNCCNTCGGCAGTCGCCACAGCTTGATGTCGGATTTCGGCATCCGGATTCGCGATCGTAGCTCTGTCGATTAGCTCTTCCTGAATCTCGAAGCCAATAAAAGAAAACCGAGGCAGTGCTTTGGTATAACGATTCATCACGAAGCCTTCGTTGACACCGCAATCAACGAAAAGGGGGCGTTTCGCATCAGNCGACTGTTGCTTCAAGTGCGCCGCATTTTTTTCGACCAAGAATGCCAGCTGTCTCTCGTACCTCAAATTNAGACGAGTGAGTCGCGTGAACCACAGTGGCGCAATATTTTTGAGCGGTCTTATCGCCAACCGGACAATGTTTTTCTTTGAGTACATCAGGAAGGCCTTCGCCATAGACACTTCCTCGAAGTCGGCAATTTTCTGTCTGTAGCTCTTGAAACTCACTTCCTGAGGTCTCCGGTGAGCGCAAGGAGCGCCAACAGGGAGATGCCAATGGCCGATGCCGTCAAACTCTCTGCCATGCTGACGCCGAACAGCATCTCTGGGGTGAAAGAGCAGAGATTGCGCACCTCAAAGAGCCAGGGCATCCAACGATCAACGGCAAACCAGTCCGGCATACCGAGTTGAAACTGGCAGCTGCCATCCCCCATTCCATTCTCTAGCCGATACAGGTATCGGGCGCGCTCGGTAAGACCCACACCCGCGATCAAAACACCACCATTTCCGAGAATGCGCAGTATCTTGATCTGCGGTGTTATCAGCATGACTNGAGCAATTAAAGTGAAGGCAACTACCCAGAGTCGCGCGTGAATACAGACCTGACAGGGCTCATCGCCCAGTGCGTACTGATAGTAAAGTGCCACACCGAGCAGTGCGATGCCGAACAGGGCAATAGTCAGCCAATACCAACGAGATTGTAGTAATTGCAAAAGTGTACTCACGTTGCCAGCAATACCGTCACGGTGATCATCAATGGGGCCTCCCTCAGTCTACCGCGTTCCGAACGCCCTCTGCGAAGGGATCGAGACACCGCCAGAGCATGATGGCGGAAAACAGCGATGAGNCGATCACCACGCAGCTGATGGACCAGTCGATCATCGCCGGGTCTACGAACACATAGTCAGTCAACAGCGCAACGGCGGTAGGGCCCAGCGACAGGCCGAGCAAAGAGATCGTCAGTAGATACAGCGCCATGGTTTGCCCTCGGATTTGGTTGGGGGTCACATTAATGACCGCGATGGAACCGGAGGCGGTGGTCATGGCCGGACCGATACTGGCCGGGATCATGGCCATTAACGCCGCTTGGCCAGTGGCTGCGAGCGGGAGATAGACAACGCCCGGAAGGCAGATCGCGATGCTNAGNAGTGCNACTTTGAGTTCAGCGTTGTGTTGCCCCGCGCGGTGTAGCTTGTCGATCAGACTCCCAGCAATGAAGACNCCCAGCGGCCCGGTGGCCAAAATGATCAGGCCGTATCCGAGGCCAATATCGCCCATGGTCCAGCCGTGAACGCGCGCGAAACTGGTGGGGATCCAGGAGAACAACGCATAGCCTACGATGGTGTTTACCGACATGCCGAGAAATAGCGGTATGTAAATCTTTCTCCTGCCATACAGGTAGGTCAGCACGTCACGGAAACTCAGATTCTGAGNCGCTGCACTGGTCTCCTGCCGCGCCGGTTCGCGCACAGTCAGCATCAGTAACACCACCAATAGACCCGGCAGGGCGACCAGAAAAAAGACGTACTGCCAGGCTGCNACGCTACCCACTATCGGCAGGACATGCCGTTCGCTGGTGCTGACATAGGTGATTATCAGCCCGCCGAAGACCATGGCGAAACCGGTCCCAAGCGACACCCCTGCATTGTAGGTGGCCAGCGCCTTACCGCGCGCACCTGACGGGAAATAGTCCGCAATCATCGAGGTGGCACTGGGTGTCAGGGTCGCTTCACCGACGCCTACGCCCATTCTGGCGAGGAACAAGTGCCAGTAGCTCCCAGCGAGACCGCAAGCCGCCGTCATTAGGCTCCAAAGGGTGACACCCCCGACGATAATATTACGCCGCACGCTGTTGTCGGCGAGTCGCCCGAGCGGTACNGCCATGAATATGTAAAAAATCGAGAACGCGAGGCCCATGAGTAGGCTCATCTGCGTGTCGGAGAGCATCAGATCCTCTTGGATGGGCCCGACCATCAGCGCGAGGATCTGACGGTCCAGGAATGAAACGAGGTAAGCGAAGGTCAACACACCGACTACGTACCAGCGGTAGAGGTCACCTTTTTGCTTCTGAGACTGACTCGTCACACTGAGAGCTCACATCGCAAAATGGCGCACCGCGCCCCAAGATGGCAAGTCATCAGCGGCAGTGCGGAATGACATCGGTCGCAAACAATTGCGCCTGTTCCACCATCGCAATCTGTCGAGCCCCGTGTGGATGCGCGACCGGGGTGCCACCGAGTTGGTAAATATGCTGCAGCCCCATGTCCAGAAGTGGCTGTAATCGTTCAATGCACTTCTCCGGTGGCCCACAGATGGAAAACCAGTCGACGAAAGCTTCATCTATTAAGGCGAGATGAGAGCCCTCTTCCTGAGCATGCCGCTCCATATCGTACTGCGACTGCATGTGCTCAGCGACGGCCCGGAGCCGAGGGGGTAGGTGATCGGTTGGCGCGTGTTTGAGTCCCGCGAAGTGCGCCACCATCCCTGCGATCAGCTTGCCCAAAGACAGGGCGGTTTTCTCGTCTCTATCACACACCAAGTTGATGTAGGCACCCAGTTGGATGGAGTTGCGGGGGCGATTGATCTTTTTTAGGTGCGCTTCCGCCGTGTCGATTGCCCACTGAAGGCGTTCCGGCGCGCTGCCCACCGCAAAGGAGATTCGGTCACCGACCTCGACCGCCATCTGAATTGTTTTTGGGCCGGTGCAGGCAACATCAATTGATACGGGATGGCAGTCGTAGGAATCGAGCCAGCGCAGTTGTGACGAGTGGCCGTCCCGGTCAACGGGCTCGCCATTTAGATACGCGCGAAGCCTCTCGATAAAGGTTCTCAGCTGTGCGGTAGAGCCGTTGCCTTTTCCAATGTGCGCCAGACTGGAATCGCCGCGTCCAATGCCGCATAGGGCGCGGCCGCNAGTTTCGGCTGAAAGTGAGGCGAGCGAGCTGGCGAGTACCGCGGGATCTCTGGTAATCGGGTTGGTAACCCCGGTGCCGAGTCGCAGTGTTGTGGTGCGNGCACCTGCAAGGTTGAGTTGTCCNATGGGGTCAGGAGATAGGTTCTGTGTGTCGGGACTCAGCAAAATGTCGAATCCCAGCTGTTCTATTTTCTCAGCCAGCGGCGCGGTATTGCCCGGACTGGGTTCCATCACAATACCGAATTCCGTCATGGCGAGATCAATCCTCCGAAGACGCGTTGCATCAATCCCCACTTATATACGTTTCCGCAACCGCGTCAATGGAGCGGGTGTTCATACAGCTATGCGGGGCTGACATAACGTGCACCGTTATATGGTGTCCGATCAAGGTAACGGTCATTGCGACACCAACCCAATGCGGCGTACCGAATAAGTTGCCGGCTTTGTCGTGGTAAGTTTTCAGTGCACACTACCTCGCGACCTGTTGGGTCGCAGGTGCACACAGAGGGTCGCGAGTGAGAAACAATCTGAAATATCTTGAATGGTTTGGTGTCGCTACGG
>NYTG01000042.1 GCA_002683395.1 Halieaceae bacterium
GAGAGCTGCCAGTTGCCAGACAGGGAAGGACTGTCGCCCTGTAGGCTGACGGTGCCTGTGAATTCGCCAGAGCCGGCCGGTGCAGAGATGGCTCCCTGCTGAATCTCGAATTGTTTTGACGACGGATAAGCCAGCACGCCGGCGATCTTCACGGGGAGGGCAGGAATCACCTCGGGCGCATCCAACCAGGGGGAAAGCGTATTATTGAGATTAGGGGAGTTCACGGATAGCCGGACTAATGTGTCATGTTTTTTGGCGTCCCAACCGACGGGTCCGTTTGCCGTGATGGCATCCTCTCCCATGGCAACCTGTAGCCCGCTCAACAGCACTGTGTCGGCATCCTCGATGGCAAATTGACCCTCGAAGGCGGCAGGGGGAAGCGTTGGCGCGTCCTCCATAAAAAGGCTTAAAAATCGCTGAGGGCGAGCAATTTGTCCCTGCATGTTCATCGTCGATCCCAGCATGCTCTCGCCGGGTTCGAGTCGCCCACCGATATCCAGAGAAAATAGATCGGACTGACTGCTCACAACCAAGTTGGCCCCCGTACCCTCTCCCGCAAGCGAGACGGTGCCGGTAAACGGCCCGCTCAACTCGGCCGGCAGGTTAAGCACCGACGACCAGACATTCAAAGAGGGGATATCAACCGTCCCCGACAGTCGCCCGGTACTCGGTGATCGAAAATCCGCCACGTTCCCAGTCAGCTCCAGCGTCATGACGTCGCTGATGAGCCGCAAGGTGGAGACGTCAACCTGCCTGCCCTCCCGCGACGTCTTCAGATCGATCTCAAAAGGCGTCTCTGGCCAATTCGTTTGCCCACCCAGTGCGCCGAGGTGCGCGAGGTTAGGCCCGGTCGCCACCAGATCGAGCTGCGCTGAAGACAAGGTCAACGGGTCATCGCTGAGCGCCGTGCCAAAAATGCTGAACTCACCGAATACGGCATCTAGATCGAGATGCGCTGTGGTCGATTGCTGGCTCAGACGGAAGTTGATGTCGACGGGTCCGTCATCGATGAGTGGGAGCGACAGTGTCTCCAGCAGTTCATTGGCGCTGTCGGTATGCAGCCTTAACGCAAGCTGTGACGCCTCCAGCTGATCCAGCGCTTCCAAATGTCCGATGGCCTGAAACTGCGCGCGACCAATCTGCCCCCGCCAATCCACGTCCCACATCGCAAGGGTGAGTAGCGAATCGACGCCNTCCAGCACTACGGTGGTCTCGAATNCGCGCTCGTTGAGCCTNCCTNTACCCGATGCCTCGGTCNTCTCGGCGCTCATGAGGCCATCAAAACGGTCTATAGCGAGAGCGTGACGAAGACCTGTTCGGGCATTGTGTGTGTTGATGAGTGACTCTGTGACCTGCGCCTCGGCGATCCGTAGTGCGACATTCGACTTTTCGTCAGCCTGAGCGGGGTCTTCAACCCGATCAGCCTTANCGGAGCTATCATCCCGAAAGGTTGGCCAGTTGCCTTGGCCCTGATCATCGACTTCCAGATTCAGCGTGGCGCCCTCGATGCGCGCGAGTTCGATATCAATGAGTTTGTCGAGCAGTGCGGGTAACGCCAGCTGCACCTCGAGGAAATCGGCCTGAGCCAGCGGGGTCGCNTCAGGGTCAGTGCCTAGTATCGTGACGTCAGAGGCAGAAGCCGTCAGCGATCTTCCAAGCCGCACACTCATCTCACCCTCTATGCGCACCTCGCGCTGCAGGTAATGACTGGCGACTCGCTCATAGAGGGGTTTCAGCACACCAAGATCAAAGACCAGCGNGGCGCCTGCCAGCAGCAGGAGACCCAGTCCCAGACCAAACATCGCGTACCCGAATAAGCGCATGGCATCCCTCATCATCGCGAGTCGTTATAACATGGGGATCGGGGGCGGCAAGCCTTGTAACAACGAGCTGACAGCTCAAAAGAGTGAGCAACAATCTGATATGAACTTTATCTCTGATAATCAGGCCGGTGCGCATCCCGCCGTCTTGGCGGCGATCTCAGACGCCGCCGCGGGATTGGCTGAAGGGTACGGCGAGGACGCGCTGACGGCGGCCGCCGAATCTGCGGTCCGCGATGTCTTTGAAACCGATTGCGCGGTTTTCTTCGTGACGACGGGCACCGCTGCCAACGCACTGGCGATGAGTGCGTTATGCCCGCCCTGGGGTGCCATTTACTGTCACGAGGGCGCTCACATTCAGAACGATGAAAACACTGCGGTTGAGCTCTACACCGGCGGCGCGCGGATGGTGAGTATCTCGGGGGAAGGCGGCAAACCGGATGTGGCGTTAATGCGCTCGCACATGGAGATAGCGACGGTCCACGGTGTGCACAACGCCAAGCCGGCTGCCATCAGTCTGTCCAACGTGACGGAGTCGGGCACCGTTTATCGCCCGGAAGAGATCGCCCGCTACCGGCAGCTCGCCGATGAATTTCACCTCAATTTGCACATGGACGGCGCGCGTTTCGCCAACGCGGTGGTGGCCTCAGGTGTGAGCCCCGCCGATGTGACCTGGCGGGCGGGTGTGGATTGCCTCAGCTTTGGACTCACTAAAAACGGCGGCATCGCCACCGAGGCCGTCGTGATGTTTAACCCCGCCCTGGCGGAGGATTTTGCCTACCGGCGCAAGCGGGCCGGGCATCTGTGGTCGAAGCAGCGATTTTTGGCGGCGCAGTGGCTCGCGCTGCTTGAAAATGACTTATGGCTGGGTAACGCGCGCCATGCCAANGCGATGGCGGGGCAACTGGCGGCGGGCTTCGCCGCTCACGACGCGATCCGTTTGCCTTGGTCGGTGGATGCCAACGAATTATTTCCGGTGATCCCCGAGGCGTTACGAGGGCAACTGCGAGAGGCGGGTCTGGTGTTCTATGACTGGCCTCAGGAAGCCAACATGACGCGCTTCGTGACTCACTTTGGCACAGATCCCGCTGAGATCGCGCGTGCACTTGAGGCGATTGCCGCGTCTCAGTGATCGGGTGCGAGCAAGGCCTTGCGGTAATCCGAGGGTGTTTTCCCGGTCCAGCGTTTGAATGCTCGGGAAAATGAGGCCTGCTCGCTAAAGCCACAGTGGTAACTCACCTCTGAGAGGCTACAGACTGGGTCTCCGAGAAGACTCTCTGCGCGTTCCGTACGGGTCTGATCAAGCAGGGCCCTAAATCGCGTGCCCTCGTCCCCTAGTCGACGCTGAAACGTTCGCAGGCTCATGTTCTGTGAGGCGGCGGCGTTTTCCTCGGTCAATGTGTGATCCGGCAGGCTATCGAGGATGGCCAGTTTGATCTTCGCGGGTAGGTTGTTCTCCCGCACGGCGCGCACTAGCGATGCGAGCAGGGGCTCATTGGCGGTGAGGATATCGACGTTACCGGTCGACACCGGCCGCTCAAGCACGGTGCGAGGCACCGTCATTTTGGCATCACCGCTTGAGAAGCTAACCCGGGGGCCAAAGTGCTGCCGGTAGTCTGCCTCTGGTCCTTGTGGCTTCCCGGTGAGGGCGATTCCGGTGAGGTCGCCCGTGAAGCCAGAGATATTGCGGATCGCGGTTAAGATCACGGCAAAGACAAATACCTGAATAAGGTGCTCGGCGGTGTCATTGTGGACTGCGGTTTTGCTCAGGGTCACAGTTTCGGCATCTTCGATGATCGTGAAGGGTTCCTGAGTGGAGACCAGCGCCTGATAGCGCACCAGCCGACGTAGCGCATCAAGACCGGTGGCGGAGGCAATGGCGGTAAGGCCCAGCACATGGGTGTCGGTCATGTGGTGGTGGTTGGCCAAGGCCAGACCGAGATTGCGATCCGGGAATTGCGCGGCCAGTTGTGTCAGCAGCGCCTCGACCTGATGAACGGAGATGCGGGCGCGAGGCTCACTCAGTGCCGACGCATCGATACTGGCCGCCGTCAGCACCGGCGCGACGTCTATGCCAAGGCTNGTCAGGTAGCGCGTAATGACCCTGAGNTCACTNGCGAGGATAGTNTGTTCGGTCACNGAATTACCCCTGTGTCTGCCTCACCTCGAGACATGAAAGACATCGCCTTCATCCGTGACCGCGACAATNCTGCCGTCGGTCAGTACNCGCACATCGCGCACGCGGCCGCTGATCTCAGGAAAGATGGCCTCATCGGTGACGACAGTGTCGCCATTGAGCTGGAGGCGGCGCATCTCTTCATTGATCAGCGAGCCCAGCAGCAGGTCGCCCTGCCACTCGGGGAATAGGTCGCCGCGATAGATCGCCAGCCCGGAAGGCCCAATGCTCGGGACCCAGTAGTTGAGCGGCTGCTCCATGCCGTCGGCTTCGGTGAACGGCGAAATCACCGCGCCGCTGTAGTCAACGCCGTAGGTAATGGCAGGCCAGCCATAATTCTTGCCGGCAACGACGTGATTCAGTTCATCGCCGCCTTTCGGGCCATGCTCCATCATGAGGACGCGCTGAGCGGTTGTGTCGTAAACCAGACCTTGCGGGTTGCGGTGCCCGTAGCTGAAGACGCGGGGCGCCTGTTCGGGAAAGGGATTATCTGCCGGTGAGGAGCCATCGGTATTGATCCTAAGCAGCTTGCCCAGCTCCCAATCTAGATTCTGCGCTTCCTCCCGGTACTTGAAGCCTTCACCCACGCTCACCAGTAGCGTGCCGTCGGGAAGAAATGCCAGCTTTCCTCCATAGTGGGCGGGTCCTTCCTTATCGGGTCGGACCTCCATAATGGTCTCGCTATCGGTGATCGCGTCACCATTCAGCACAGCTTTGACAACGGTAGTGCGATTGGCGGACTTATCGCCGGCGGCAAAGCTCAGATAAATCGTTCGGTTGGTCGCGAATGCCGGATCGGGCAATACCTCCAGCAAACCGCCCTGATTGGCGAAGTAGACCTCTAGGGTGCCGCCAATCGCAGTGATGGCGCCGTCAGCGTCCAGCCTGATGAGGCGCCCACTTTTCTCGGTGATCAAAAAGGCGCCGTTGTCGATGGCGGCAATAGACCAGGGTTTGTCGAGGCCCGTCGCTAAAGAGGTCACCTGATAATTCTGTGCGGACACTCTGCCGGTCACCGCCAACAGTAATGTGCCGACGACCATGGAGAGCATGTGAGACGCGCGCAAAGGCGTGGGCATGGGAAGCTTTCCTGTAAACGTGAGCCGAGTATCCTACGTAAGCGTAACACCAGCGGATTCAGCGGGATGCCATAGTGCTTACCCGCCCTCAGCTGACCCTTGAGCGGGAGCGCAACGTGCGTGTAGTGATTAGTCTCACCTTCGGTATCTTGCTGGCCTATGTCGCGGGTAGTGTGCTGGGCACCCAGGTGGTGTTGAGCAACGTGGCTTCGATGGGTCTGGATGTCACTTTGGCCATGCGATGGTCTAGTTCCCTAAGTGACTTGTCGGGTTTGGCGGGCACCCTATTACCACTGATGGCGATCGCACTGCTACCGGGGTGGCTGATATTGGATTGGCTCGGTCGGCGATCGGCCATGAGTATCGCGCCAGCGTGGTACGTGCTGACAGGCGCCGCAGGTATCGCGATACTGCATCCTGCGCTCAATTGGACGTTCGGTGTCGACGTCTTTGCGCCGGCGAGGACGTTGTCAGGCCTGCTGGGTCAGGCGGTAGCAGGCGGATTGGGTGGCGTCGCCTTGGTGTTCTTGCGCCGGAGTTAGAAGTCGAAGCGCCAACCGACTGCCGGGCCGTGCTCTTTCATGTCGAACTTGAATCGCTCGAGCCCGTCACCGTCTTCGTAATCGAAGTCGAGATACCGGTAACCGATGTCGATGCTGGACCAGTCGTTGAACCGATAGGAAAAAGAGCCNGTGAGGATGGTNACCAGNTCCGCCCCCACGCCAAAGCCGCCNANTTGCGCTGACCCNNNGAANGACCAGTTTCCGGCGCCGATCGGTGTCTCAAACAATACGCCAACNATNGGNTCGACCCAGTCANCGCCAGNGCTTTGCTCGCGAATNCGGTCTGTNGGNCCCTNCAGAGAGATACCNGCGGACACATCGTTATAGAGCGCTCCCGCCATNAGCTGAGTNGTGGGTGAGAGNCGGTANGTNGNNGANGCAATGGCAGTGGTTTGCTCGACCTCNACTTCNCCNGAGAACGCNCCNCCGTCGCCCGCGCCATCGGCNTTAAGATCCATGTANACNACNTCGATCANNACNCCCCANCGCTCNCCTTCNCCGCGNTACATNCCNANGAAGGCNCCATCGANCGTCTCAAAGACNTCNCNNGCNCTCATGTCGACATCGGTGTCGATNGNGCCAATNCCTGAGGTGCCNTCNAGNGTGGGACCCAGCAGNTAGATGAGNCCTTGGTTGGACCAGCTGGACTCGCTTTGNCCATAAGCAGGTTGGATTGCCGCACANAGCGTTAAGGCCAATCCGGACACGGCTAGNNGGGAAGAGGCGCGGGTGCGCTTCAAGGTATCGGGCACGACCTTCATTGTNTATCTGTCCTCGATGCAGTGTTTGAAATAAAAGTAAAGCATGGGCTGACGGGCATAAAGCGCTATAGGTGACAGCTTGGGTACTGAGCGGCTTTTAAGCGTGTGCGGTCATTGTGAGGCCCCACACTCGTTCGGTAAACTAGCAAAATTAAGACGTCCAACGTGAGTGAGACCATAGAGATGAACGAATCCGCACCTGCCAACCACCGTTTTGCCCTCAAGCCCCTAGCCATCGCCCTGCTGTTGGGCTTGGCGACACCGACATTGGCGGAGCCGGTCACATCCATCGCTGATTTCTTTCAGCCAGACGGTATGACGGCTACCGCTGAGACTTACCCTACGCTCGAGACGTCGCGTCAACTACTCGCTGCGCAGGGNCGGGCCGCCGTGAATCAAATCGCCCACAATCGCAAGCTCACTCCCACTGACGATCAGCCCGTCGTACGGATGAACCGTGACACCTACTACGGCTTTGCCGTGGTAGATGTCTCGGCTGGCGCTTCGATCACTATTCCGCCGGTTCCTGAGGGGAAGTACGTGTCGGTTCAGCCCGTCACAATGGATCATCGAATTCAGCCCATGTCCTACGGGAGTGGCACTTTTGAGCTGGCAACGCACCATGGCTCACACATGTATCTGATCGTTCGACTGGACAGTACCTTGAGCGAGGCGGAGGCTAATGCGATTCAGGACGACATGGTCATTAACGCGGCAAGCGCCCAGCCATTCTCGGCAGAGCCCGTTAACCGTGAGAGCTTCGACGCCGTTGAGCTGTCGCTACGTCAAAAGCTATCAGCGCTGGGAAAGACTTACGGCGCTAAAGCTGTGTACGGCATGTTTACGGCGCCTACGGACGATTCGCGCGGCCTCTACGACTTTGAAAAATATACGGTAGGCGCGGCTCTTGGGTGGGGTGGTGCACAGCTCCGNGATAATCTGTACGAAACCTCACCCAACTTCCCTGCAGAGGGGTGCTATTCGGCGACCTTCGAGGACCCCGATAACGGTGCTTTTTGGTCTTTCACCGTTTATGACGAAAATGGCTTTATGTTTGATGACGTCGCCCATATGAGCTCTGACATTGCCTCTGCCAACGAGGATGGCACCTACACCGTGAGCATGGGTTGCGGCGCTGATGCTGTGAACAACCTACCTATCAGCAACGAGACTGGGGTCTTCAACTTCACTGTGCGGCACTACATCCCGTCTGACCGGGTAAAGTTTGATGAGTACCGTCTGATGCCGCTGATGCAAAAGGTCGATTAAGGAAGAGATTGTCCCAGGCCGATGCCGCACCGCGGCTCGGTCACGCGCGTTGAGCGATGGGCTCGCCCCCGGCTGTATCCTGCTGAGCCAATTCCCAGCTTTAACTCTGGCGACTACAGGTCTGCCAACGCCAACGCAGCCAGTTACAGCGCCGCCAGAACATCAGCCAGCAACGCATCCATGTCGGCTCGAGATTCGTTNAGGGTGAGTCCCAACCGCACGACTACCAGTTCTCTCTCTGGAATCACCACAACGAATTGACCGGAATTGCCGCCGGCGTGAAAGGTGTTCTCCGGCGCGTTGGGAAATGCCCGGTGGCCTGTATTGAGCCAAAATCCGAGACCGTAGATCTCGCCATTCTTGGCTGTCCCTGGGGTGACGGCAAGGCGCTGCCATTCTGCGCTAATCACCTCGCTTCGGCCGTGCCACGCATCGAGCCATAGCTGACCCATGCGTGCCCAATCCCTTGCCGTCAGATAGGCATAACTCGAGCCCACCTGAACGCCANTGGCGTCGGGCTCCAGAATGACCTCTCGCAGTTTGAGTGGCGCGCTGAAATGCTCTCTTACCCACTCAGCATAGGGCTGACCCGCTAAAGACTGCTGCCACATCATTGACGCGGTGTTGATGTCGCCACTGGAGTAAGCAAATTGCTCGCCCGGAGAATAAGCGTGACCCCTTTGTGGTGCGGATAACCACATTGCGGTTTTGCGATAGAGCATGTCGGTGACGTCGTCACCGGGAAAATAGCGTTCCGAGAAATCAAAGCCGGTTGTCATCGACAGCAGGTGTTGTAATGTCAGGCGAGTGTCGACCCGCGCTACACTCTCGTCGCTCGCGTCTGCTCTCTCGAGCGCCTCCAATACCGAGTCATCTAGACCCAAAAGCCCCTGATCAATCTGACGGCCGATGAAAGTCGCNATGAGGCTCTTATTCATTGACCAACCTTGCAGGGGTGTCGTGGCGCTGACCGGCTCGATGTAACGTTCGGCTACCAGCTCGCCACGGTGCATGACTAAAACCGCGAGGGTGTTGCGGCCCCCAGTGGGTGGCTCGTCAAAGGCGCTATCCAGCACCGACTGAAACCTTACTACGGTCTTTATAGGAGGCAGGGGGGATGCACTGGCGTCCGCTGCGGCCGGCATTGCGAAGCTGAGTTCAGGCAAGAGGTTTGTAGTGCCCTCTGGCAGCAACGTGCAGCCATAGCCGGGGCGATAGCGCACCGTTTCCTGCTGACCTAGCATGCTGGCCGATACGCTTTTCTCGCGGACATCCGACTCATAATCGAGTAACTGCGCCACGGGGCCGATTGTAGCAAGCCGCGGCAGAACATCTTTTTCAACAACATAATGCTCAGGTAGTCGTGCCACAAACACTCCTGAACAGATCTGTTTGGCCGCGTAACCAGCTGCAATTTCGCTGGCTAAAATCACGAGCGACAGGCCTTTAGCGAAAACGACTATCAGTGCCAGCACAAAGAGCGCTACCCAGCGGTTGGAGCTTGCCTTGGTGGCGCTGAGATGCGCGCTAACCTTTCTCAATAGCCGCAAACTGGGAGACTCCTAAGCGTCTTAATGCCTTAATTATGCTTGCTGCGTTGCGCGTAAAGCGATTATCCCCGCGAATGGGGTGATTCGTCGAGTATCTCGCGCTATGTCATAAATCTGACATGTTTCTGTCACAAAAACGTAAGACGATCGTCATCTAACCGAAATACATGCGCAACATACTTGCGGGACGGTAAACAGATTTGATCGCATATTGTGGAGATCCGCCCTGATGCTACTGACTAAGCTGCTTAGACCCCTCACATTTTGTTTGGCACTTGCTGTAAGTAGCGCGGCATCGGTGGCGTTTGCGACCGATAAGGCCCTGCTGGATGTTTTGCTGGAAAACGGACTCATCAGCCAGCCGCAGTACGATCAGTTATTAGAGAAAGAGGAGCTCACCTCGGCAGAGCTCCTGTCGAGCGTGACGGTGTCTGAGCCCTTGGATAGCGACGAAGAGGAGCTCGCATCGGCATCGGCGCTGGATGAAAATATGCAACTAGCGATTGACGATGCGGTAGCCAGCGCCATGGCCTCCGAGTCGCCTGTTATGGCGAGCTACGGGTCGAAAGGTTTCAGACTAGAGACAAGAGACGGCAACTGGCAAACCAATTTGCAATGGCGGGCGCAGTTTCGATATAGCAACCCGTATGGCTCAGATCCGCGTCAGGTCTCCAGCTACGAAAATGCCAGTGGTTCCAGCTTTGAGCAGCGCCGGCTCAGGATGAAGATTGGTGGTCATGGTTTTCAGCCTTGGATCAAATATTACTTTGAAGTCGACCTCCAGCCTGCTCGCGACGTTGACGCAGACCCCGTCTCCTCTGGCGCCCGCGTAATAGACTGGCGGGTCGATCTGGCAAAGTGGGATTGGGGTGGTATCCGACTGGGCCAATGGAAGGTTGACCTCAACCGAGAGAGGGTCGACTCATCGGGCCGACAACAATTCGTGGAGCGGTCAATTGTCAATCGGATCTTCACGGTAGACCGGCAGGTTGGGGTGCAGCTCAGAGGGCGGTTGTTTGAGGGTACGCTTGCAGATACTCGGTATTACGCAGGTGTTTTCAATGGTGAGGGCAGAGGGGTTAAAAATAACTCTACCGACCATCTTTACATGGGGCGCTTGCAGTGGAATTTTCTGGGTCGGGACTTGCCATGGCGGCAAACTGATGTGGATTACACCGACAAGCCCGCAGGCTCATTTGCAGTGGCTGGATTTACCAATACAGGCCCTTGTACGCGCTGGTCATCGTCGGGTTGCGGCAACCTAGATGGCTTTGACAAGCCTATTTTTGCGACGGAAGACCAATTCAGGATTGAACAAGCGGTTCAGGAGTTCGCATTTAAATACCGTGGTTTTTCGCTGCAGCAGGAGTGGCACCGTAAGTTTATTACCGACCGTGTGCTGGGCACCGAAAGTGACCTAACCGGCTTCTACATTCAGTCGGGCTACTTTTTCCACAATTTAATCGATGCCGTGCCGGCCCCCCTCGAGCTTGCCGCTCGATATGCCTACGTGAGTGAACCTAATAAGTCAGTCAGGAGCATCTATAACGAGCGAGAAGAGTTCAGCTTGGGCGCGAACTGGTTTTTTTCCGGACACAGCAACAAGATCACGGTTGATCTCTCTCGCCTGACGTTGGACGACGGTCTGCTGGGATCAAATTACTCCGAGAATCGATTTAGGATTCAGTGGGATGTCTCGTTCTAGAGGAGCAGGGTCCGCCGAGCTGGCCCGGGGAGCGAGTTATCTGCTGACAGCATTCACCGGATTGTCATATTTCGTCAGTAGGCTCACGTAGAACCGAAAAGAGGAATCGCCAGAATGGAAATTATTGCGTCACACGGTTTTATGTTCCTTGCCCTTGCCTGTGTCTTTGGTTTGTTCATGGCCTGGGGTATCGGGGCAAATGACGTCGCGAATGCAATGGGGACATCAGTTGGCTCGCGCGCCCTGACGCTGAAACAGGCGATTCTTGTGGCGGCGATTTTCGAGTTCGCGGGCGCCTACCTGGCGGGTGGTGAGGTGACCTCAACCATCCGCAAAGGCATTATTGACCCCACGGCGCTGTCCGATTCGCCAGACTTATTGGTGTTTGGCATGCTGTCGGCGTTGTTAGCCGCCGCCACTTGGTTGTTAATCGCCAGCATCCGCGGTTGGCCTGTCTCAACAACACACTCAATCGTTGGCGCCATAGTGGGATTCGCCGCCGTCGGTATTTCTGTCGAGGCCGTTGAATGGGGCAAAGTCGGTACGATCGCGGCTAGCTGGATCGTCTCTCCGTTACTCGCCGGGTCGATGGCGTTCGCATTATTTATTTCGGTCAAAAATCTTATCTTGGACCACGAAAACACGTTCGAACGAGCGCGGACGTATGTCCCGATGTATATGTGGATGGTGGGATTCATGATCAGCATGGTGACCTTGCTGAAAGGTCTNAAGCACATCGGCATTGATGTCGATTTGGGTATGGGATCTAAATTTACCAACGCAATGGTCGTCTCGGCTGTCGTGGGGCTAGTAGTGGCAGTTATCGGCGCGATGCTGCTGCGTCGAATCAAAGTCGATGGAGACGTCAATAGCGCTGAAAATGTTGAGAAGGTGTTCGGCACCCTAATGATCTTCACGGCATGCGGGATGGCGTTTGCGCATGGATCTAACGATGTCGCGAACGCAGTCGGGCCGGTAGCCGCGGTGGTCAGTACGGTTCAATCGGGCGGCGTGATCGGGGCCAAATCGGTGATGCCCTGGTGGGTGCTGGGTATAGGAGCCATCGGCATTGTAGTGGGGCTGGCAACGTATGGCTGGCGCGTGATCCAAACCATCGGTCGAAAAATTACCGAGCTCACGCCGAGTAGAGGGTTCGCCGCCGAGTTAGCAGCGGCCTCGACCGTGGTATTGGCATCTGCTACCGGCCTGCCAATTTCTACGACACATACATTGGTGGGGGCGGTACTAGGTGTTGGGCTGGCGAGGGGAGTTGAGGCGCTTCATCTCCCCACTATCGGCGCGATCATCGCTTCCTGGGTTGTGACCTTGCCAGCTGGTGCCGGATTGGCGGTGGTATTTTTCTACGTGTTGTCGGCCGTATTCGGCTGATATAACTTGGCTNGAAAACATTGGGTGGCTTGCAGCGGCAGAGCTGACGCGCGGCACTAAAGGGCACCCAAAAAAGAGAGAGGAAGCGTTGATGGCAGTGAAACCCGCTTTATCAGACGTGCTGAGCACTTCACCGCTCGCCATTTTGGAGCGTCATGCAGAGGCATGCCTCAATTGCGTGAAATATCTCGTGCCTTACTTCGAGGCGGCGCAAGCTGGGGACTGGAATCGTGCTGAGAAACAGCAATTTGAGATTGCTCGCCTAGAGGGGATCGCTGACGACATTAAGATGGATGTGCGCAGAAACCTGCCTCGCGGGCTCTGGATGTCTGTCTCTCGAGCCGATCTTCTCGAGCTGGTGCGCGTTCAGGACAAGATGGCGAATGAAACAAAGGACGTAGCGGGTTTGTCTCTTGGGAGGCAACTGGCTTTTCCCGCAAAGCTAGAGAAATCGGTTTTCAAATTTATCGCTACGGTGCAAGACGCTGCGGAAACTGCAGTCGACGTGGTGGCTGCGACCCGCGAGCTGTCTAGAACCGCGTTTGGTGCCAGACAAGTCAAGGCAATCGCCACAAAGTGTATTCTGGTTGAAAAACTGGAAAGACGATCAGACGAATCACAGACAAAGCTCAGAGCAAAATTACGGACTTACGAAGCGGATCTGTCCCCTGTTGACGCGATATTTTTATACCAGCTTCTCTCGAGCATCGGCGAGATTGCCGATCACGCAGAAAAGGTTTCGCACCGCGCGCAAATTATTGCCACCAGCTGACGCTCGCCAGACGCGGGGTTTACGACACAGTTTTTCGGACTGCGTGAGTCGCTAAAGACGCTTGCTAAACCGCAATCCTATTTTTTGATAGCCGTGTGAGGCGAAACTTGGNAGGCGCGTTAAGTCGCTCGCTGCTTCATCGAGAGTGATCTCATCTAGACGCCCCAAAAGCTCTTCAAACGCCACTCTCGCTTCAATTCTCGCCAGTTCAGCCCCCGTGCAAAAATGAGGCCCGAAGCCAAAACCCATATGGGGTTTGGTGGAAGGGCGATCGATATCAAACTGCTCTGGGTTGGGGAAGACTTGTGGGTCCCAGTTCGCGCCGGCCCACATCGGGATCACCATNTCTCCGGCATTAATGGCCACNCCTNCGATAGCGTCATCTTGTGTAGCGCGTCGATAGGTGCACTGGATCGGGGGGTCCCAGCGCAGTGCTTCCTCTACCATCGCTGGAATGTCGTCAGGATTCTCGCGCAGGCGCGTCATCAGTGCGTCATCTCCCAAGAGAACCAGCATGGCATTACCAATGAGATTAGTGGTGGTCTCGTGGCCTGCAAGCAGGATCTGATCGATGATGGGCAGCAGCTCNTCCGTTGTCAGGGGNGGCTCACCGTCAACCTCGGTGTTCACCATAATGCTCAGCAGGTCATCGGTAGGCTGCCGACGTCGCTCTTCAATACGTGGGACAAAGTAGTCGTGTAGTTCCACCACCGCATGCGCCACCTCGCGGCGTCGCTCATGGCTGAGCAAGTCGATATTGCCCGAGATCATCAGATCGCCCCAGTGCTTGAAGGTCCAGATGTCGGCACGATCCACCCCTAAAATATCTGCGATTACGGTCACGGGCAGGGGTACGGCGAACTCCGGGATAAGGTCAACGGTCCCCCGATCAATAAATGCGTCGATTAGTTCTTTAGTGATTTGCCGTATCTGAGGCTCCAGCGCGCGGACACTGCGTGGACTCAGCGCCTTGCTGACGAGTTTGCGATGGCGTGTGTGCTGGGGTGGATCGGCGGTGAACAACGCGTTCACGATGGGATGAGCGTTTGAGAGGATCTCTTCAACATCGTCCTGCACTGGCTCACTGTTGATACCCATGTGTCGTGGGCCGCGATCATCCTCGGTGATGGCGGAGGAGTAAACGCCGGTATTTTTGGCAAGTGCCGCGAGGGTGTCATACCCCGCGACAATGGTGCCGATGTTGGGGTCGCGTCCCACGCCACCTGCCTCGTGGAGGGTGGCATAGGCCTTGTAAGGGCACTCGATGTGCTCGCTGTCCGCCAGATTCATTTTAGGGGTGGTGTCTTCAGCCATGGGTGTCACTGCCGCGCCGACTTTGACAGCAGTATAGCCTTGGTCCACCGATGCTGGGCAACTCCCCTGTGAGGAGTGAGCGCGCGCTCAATTCAGCGCGGTGAGTGGAAAGGCAACCGGCACAATGATTTCGTTGCGCCGCATGAAGGGCAAGGTCCACGGTGGGTTGTACTGGTTTAGCGTGGGTTTGCCAGTGATATCAATGCCCTCAGCGATCAGAAACCGCCGCAACTGCTGCCAATTTTCATCCGCCTTCTCTGACGAGGCCCGACCGCTGAACTGAATCACTGCTGCCGTATAGGCCGCTGCCTCTCGAAAGGACACCCGCTGGTCCTCTGGTTCAGGGAGGTCTTCGAGCGCATATTCGGCGGGCATCATAAAGGCCATTTCACGATCGCCTTCCATGCTTTGTTGGACGGGTGCAGTCATAGCGATTTCTTGTTCCTCCGCGTTTCCGCCAAAGATATAGCCAGCGAGCACTCGAAAGCCGCCGTTAGAATCCTCGGCCATCTCCGTGACCGCCATCACTCTTGGCGCATATGCCCGGATCTCGATCTGCTCGGTCTCCCAGGCCTTTTCCACCTGATAAACGGGTTCCTCGATGGCGATGGCTTGGGTAGTCATCACAGATGTCACGAGAGAGACGACGAGAGTTCGGATATGACTGAAATGTCGAAGTTGCGGCATCGGTGCGTCCTTTCACACATGGGCATAATGTGAATACGCGTAGGCGCCGTCTCGGATCAGCTTTGACGGAGTTGGAGCAGTTGGCAAAGATACAGCGGTAAAACAGCCACCTGTGAATGCGGCGTTGACCTCTGCGTATTGCTCGTTACAACAAGCGGGCGGCGCTTCAGGCTGCTTTAGGCTCCGCGCCTTACGCCGCCAACACCGCGCTGGGTGTCGAGCGCGCCAGTGTCCACTCCTCTTCGGTCATTTCGGCCTCGATATCACCGAAAAGCGGGGTAGAAAGGTATCGCTCTCCCGTATCGGGCAGCATGCACAAGATGACAGAGCCAGGTGCGGCACGCTTTGCGACATCCAGTGCTGCGGCAAACGTGGCACCGCAGGAGATGCCGCAAAAAATGCCTTCCTTTTGCGCCAGGGCCTGCGCGGTGGCGAATGAGGTATCCGCCGATACCGGCACTACCTCGTCGATGTAACCATTGTCGATGGATTCCTGAGCGACTAGCGGGATGAAATCTGGTGTCCAGCCCTGAATCATATGGGGGGCCCAGGCCGGGTGGCTGCCGCTGGCAGAGCCATCTTCTCGGCGCTCCTGCGCCCGGCCATCAGATAGCAGCGCGGCGCCATCGGGC
>NYTG01000043.1 GCA_002683395.1 Halieaceae bacterium
ATCCAGCGCCATAGTGCCGTCGGACCATCGCGTGACACGACTCGGCCCCGCGTTATAGGCCACCAGCGTTTTAACCCGATTATCCTCATAGCGAGACATCAGATCTGAGTAATACGCCGTACCCAAGGCAATGCTGGTCGACGGCTCGTATAAGGACCGGGTGCCGCCATACGCGTCCCCTTGTTTTCTCGCTACGCTTTGAGCCGTTGCAGGCATGATTTGCATCAACCCCCTCGCACCGACTTTCGATCTTGCCAGCGGGTATAAACCACTCTCCCGGCGGGCGAGAGCGATCAGATCGTAAGCATCGATACCAAACGCCCGAGAGGCCGCCTGAAAGCGCTCCCAGTAGGCCATGGGAAAGCGCAGGTCAAGCCGGTCCCACGCAGCTCCCGCATTGGCTGCGTCGGCTGCCAAATCGAGCCAATTCCTCTGCAGTGCGACCTCTCCGAGCCGAGCGCGGTCTTTCCGAGGCATCTGATTTAACGTATGGCGCCATTGCTCTTTGGCCTGCCTACGGTCGCCGAGCGCCAGTAGCTCCTGGGTGCGCCCCACGCCCAATCGCGTCGCCTGAGCAAACTCCGGCAGCGACGTTCGGGGAACCACCTCATTCAACGCATAGGGCACCTTCAGTTTGTCGGCCGCTAAGAAGCCATGGAAGCTGCGGTTCATGGCCAATCCCTGCCAAATAGATTCAGTCCCCTCGATCCGCAGCGCGTCACCGCTGCGAGCTGACCAATAGCGCCAGCGATCCTGCGCGCGAAGATCCTCGGAAAGCCATGAAAGACCTCGCTGCACTGCTTCCCATTGACCCCTCGCTATGGCATTTCGCAGCCAAATGACGGTCAAGTCATCTTCCCGCAGCGCCGCGACCTGCGCGTCCACCCAGCCGGTGGGTGCCGGAGAGCGTTGAGCAAACAAACTGTGGCGCACGATGGCAGTCGTGATCAAACGCGAGCGTGACGGCGACAGCGCGTTTCCGTCTCTCACACTGATCATCGTCTGGTAGGCGCGCGCAGGACTGAGCTGCGCGAGACGCCCCACTCCGGCCACCAGAATATCGGCGTGCCGGTCAGTGGCTTGGTGATGATCCCCTTCGACCCGCGACGGCCGTCGGTAGACCGCCATCAGCTCATCGAGATCACGCTGCAGTGGTTCGCTGGCAAAGCGCTTCACGTAGCGGATCAGGTGCCCATTTTTGGCATCAAAGGCCTTCAACGCCCTCGACCACACCAGCGCATCGCTCGGTCCAGCCGCCGCTATCCAAGCCTCAAATAAAGGATCGCAGGCCCTTTCCTGGGACTGCCCGACATTCCAGAGATCGGCTGCGCCCTCAAAAGCCGCNTCGCGCTCCCCCAACGCCAGCTTTGCACGATAATAATGGCACTGGAGCTCGGGCATTGCAGGCAGNTCATCCAGCGCCTCGAGATAAGCCTGCCAACGTCTGTCCTGAGCTTTATGCCGCAGATAAGCAACCAGAAANCGACTCGCTAACGGGGTTCCCGCCGCACTGGCAATAAAGACCCGCGCCTCCACGGCCTCCATATCGTGTAGCTGACCCAGCTTGATCGAGAAGTCCAGATCCACCCCCAACGGATAACCGATCAATNCGTCACGCATCTCCTGATAACGATTACCCGCCCCAGAATCGAGTTCCGCAGCCGCTTTTTGATACAGCGCTCTTTTGTCAGCCCACCCCTCAGGGGGCGGCAACCAGCTGATCTCCGCTACCGCTCCGGTCGACACTGTCCCGAAAAGCACCGCAGAAATCACCGCCAGACGCAGTAGGGTCAACATAAATCTCGGCCAGTACAATGTAGGGGATCTCATCACGACGCGAAGAATGGTACGGAACTCTCTGCTTTTCAATCATAAACCGTTAGCATCTTCACGATTAGAGCAAAGCGACTAAAGCTATGACCGGTAACGACGTTCGACTGACCCAATACAGCCATGGAGCCGGTTGCGGCTGTAAGATTGCGCCCGACGTCTTGTCGCGCATTCTGGCTGGCGCTGATAACGAAAGCTTGGCCACCGTCTTCCCATCACTACTAGTGGGGCATGAAACGCGCGATGATGCGGCGGCGGTTGTGCTCGATGGAGATCGGGTCATTCTTTCTACGACCGACTTCTTCATGCCCATTGTGGATGACCCCTATGACTTTGGCCGCATCGCGGCCACCAACGCCATTTCTGACATCTACGCCATGGGTGGCACACCCTTGGTTGCGGTCGCCATTCTCGGATGGCCCGTGACTGCCCTGAGTCCTGAGATCGCTAACCTTGTAGTAAAGGGCGGGCGGGATGTCTGTCGGCAGCTCGGTTTTCCGCTAGCCGGGGGTCACAGTATCGACGCACCGGAACCCCTATTTGGCTTGGCGGTGACCGGAGCTGTTAAGCGAGCTCACCTTAAGCGCAATGGCAATGCCAAGATCGGCGATCAGCTGTTGCTCACCAAACCATTGGGGGTCGGCATCCTCACCACTGCCGAAAAACAGGGAAAGCTCCATCGCGATCATCTTGGACTGGCTACCGACGTCATGTGCCGGGCCAATGATATTGGCGCGGAACTCGCGAAAATTGAAGGCGTGCACGCGCTCACTGATGTCACGGGTTTTGGTTTGGCAGGCCACCTACTAGAGATGTGTGATGGCGCCAACCTCATGGCGACTCTAGACACCGCCGCGTTGCCAGAACTGCCCGCGCTCGATTCCTACATCGAAATGGGCTGTGTGCCCGGCGGCACCCAGAGAAATTTTGACGCNTCATATGAGCGTCTGCCGTCTCTTACGTCGAGGCAACAAGCCGTACTGTGTGACCCCCAAACTAGCGGTGGGCTCTTGGTAGCGGTCTCCCCGGATGCCTGTGAAAGCGTTCAGCACCTGCTTTTAGCGCAGCATTTGGCAACAAATGTTGTGGGTGTACTCCAGAGCACTGACCAGCGCGGCCCGCGCATTGCGCTGGCGGCTTCATGACGGAAATTGACGACCTAAAATCGATGTTTCTCTGCGAGACGCCACTGATCGACACCCGCTCACCGTCGGAGTTTGCCAAGGGCAGCTTACCGACGGCAGTGAACCTCCCGCTGATGACAGATCAGGAGCGAGAAGCGGTTGGCATCCATTACAAAACGCATGGACAGGAGGCTGCCATACAACTGGGCCACGAGCTGGTGACGGCATCTACGAAGGCACAGCGGGTCGCGGAGTGGAAAGCCTTTTCAGCTGAGCACCCTGAGGGCGCCTTATTTTGCTTTCGCGGAGGATTACGATCCGAGATCACACAGCGGTGGCTCTGCGAGGTCGGCGTCAACTATCCGCGGATCGAGGGCGGCTATAAAGCAATGCGGCGCTGGCTGAGCGACCACACTGAGGCTTACATCGCGACGATACCGCTCTTACTCTTAGGGGGTCAGACGGGAGCCGCCAAAACGCGAGTGCTCAACGAGGGGAATGCAGGCTTACCCATTCCCGGCAGTATTGATCTCGAGGGACTCGCCAACCATCGAGGTTCGGCCTTTGGCAAGCGCGTGACGGCGCAACCATCTCAAATTAGCTTCGAATTAGCGTTTGGCATTGAGGTGCTCAAGCGCAGCCATGAAGGACACTCAACGCTGGTCCTCGAGGATGAAGGTCGCCTGATTGGACGATGCGCTTTGCCTCTGTGCCTGCAAACGGCGCGAAAAGAAGCCGATTGGATACAGCTGGACGCAGGCCTCGACGAGCGCGTGCAGCATTCCTACGAAAACTACATTTTGAGTAACCTCAAGGAGCTCACGAAAACCCGTGGCAACGGAGGCTTTAGGGACTTCGCGGACGGGCTGCTTGAGTCTCNACAGCGCATACAGAAGCGCCTCGGGGGCAGCCGTTATAAAACGCTCAAAGACGCACTTGATGAGGCTCTGCGGGCCCATCAGCAGGGCAATCCGGAACTGCACAAACTGTGGATCAAAGAGCTGCTGACCGAATATTACGACCCAATGTATCAATACCAGATGACTAAAAGAATCCGCCCACCCTTGTTCAAGGGGGAGGCAAAAGCCGTGATCGAATATTTGTTAGAGAGAACGAATCCAGCTCATCGCACGCAATAGACTTGGGTCATCGGGCGCCGCCCGCCTTCCACTTTGCGATAAACTGTGCGCGGCTCCCTGTAGTTAAACAGGATATAACTACCGCCTCCTAAGCGGTGATTCCAGGTTCGAGTCCTGGCGGGGAGGCCATTGCGGCTCGCACACACCATGGGTCGGTCCCGACAACTGAGCGTGAAAACATGATCAAACTTGTTTACTGCCTGCGCAAGCGCGGCGACGTCGACAGTGACGCATTCCATCGCTACTGGCGGGAGGAACATGGGCCGCTCGTGAAGTCAGTCGCCACTGCAATTGGTGCTTGCCGTTACGTCCAGAGCCATACGGTACTGCCCGAACTCAATGCCCTGATGATCGAGAGCCGTGGGCTACTCGACCCCTATGAAGGNATCACCGAGGTCTGGTGGCAGGACTCGGCGGCACTCGAAATAGGCATGTCTTCTGCTGAAGGGATCGACGCTCAGAGGCAGCTAGTAGAGGACGAGGCGCGGTTCATTGATTTCAGCCGATCTCGAATTTTCATGACCGAAGAACACGAGATATTCTGATCGAAGGCGCTTATGCTACTGAAGCCGAGCGCGCCCAACACCGCACTCCATCCGCTCGACGCCGTCGTCGCGGTCATCGGTTCCCCGCATGCATCCGAAACACAAGCTAACGGGTATATAGANAGCCTTAACTAANGCTCGATGAGCCTAACGGCATAAGTCATGACCGATACACTTACGCTTCACCACCTTGAATACTCCCAGTCTTTCCGCGTGCTATGGATGCTTGAGGAACTGGGCACACCCTTCGACTTGAAGGTGTACTCACGCGACGCCAAAACGATGGCCGCGCCGGACGACTATAAGGCGCTCTCCCCGCTGGGCACTGCGCCCGTGGTCACCGAAGGAGACTTAGCACTCGCGGAGAGCAGCGCCATTATGGAATATATCTTGGATGGCATCCCGGACCAGACACTCAGGCCGGCTGTAGGCTCGCCTCACCGAGCACGCTACCTATTTTGGTGGCACGCCGCCCAAGGCTCCATGATGCCCCTCCAGCTCATGGCTACGGTTACAACGATTTCGCAGAAACGACTGCCCTTTTTTATGAGGCCGTTCGTCAAACTCTACGTTCAGGGACTCAATAATTTGTTCATCCAGCCGCGCCTGAACAGATTGCTCACTTTGGCCGAAGCCGATTTGGCTAATGCGCCTTGGTTCGGTGGAGACACACTCACGGCGGCAGATTTCCTGATCGCCTACAACATGATCGTTGGGGCCGAGCGCGGCGTGATTAATGGGACACAGCACCCCCGCTGTATCGAGTGGATTGAGCGAATGAAGGCTTTGCCCAGCTTTGCTCGGGCGACGGAGAAAGACGGCAGGGCAAGCATGGCGCTCAGCTACTGAGCGTGAGAGTTCTCGCAAGGCGCTCCGCTATGCGGTGCGCCAAGTCCGGGGTGAAGTCAGTCGCCCGACCGCAAATACGTGGCCAGCGTCTCGTGGAAATGCCGAATGCGAAGCTCCTGATAGCTCGCGGTGATTGCCCTCCGCGTCTTGGAAGCCATCAAGCCCTTCTGCACCTCCGGTAAATTATTGGCATCTTGATCAAATAGTGCCCCGAGAAGCCCCAGAGCCTCTGCCTCTGCATATTTTTGATCGTAATCGAGGCGAATGGTTTGCGCGTCGGGCGGTCTGGACTGATCGGAGGGATAAGCATCCAATAAATAGATATCCATGATGCAGCCGTCAGCATTCATGCCGTCCGGTCGATACCGATAGGTAATTTGGCTCTGGAAGCCACCCCACGGGGCAAAATTGGGGAATACCAAGTACAAAATCGAGTCCATCGTCTCGGCATCGGTGACCGTCGCCAGTCTCTCCGGATCCATAAATTCAGCGAACTGTTCCTTGCGCACAGCGCCGATCGCCTGCCGTGAGCTAATCGCGTCTGCAGTCAGGCCCGTCAGNTCNAATGCCTGCTCGAAACCGCCAGGGCCNGTCATGGCCTCGACAGATTCCTGCACGCTGTAGCGGTCGGCCTGCCCTGGGTTTGGAATGCCCTGCGCGGTGATCGTCCTACTCAGGTGATCGCCAAACACGTCGTACTGAGAGTTGTCTCCGCCCGTAAAAGACAGGATCTGCGGATGGGTCTGTATCGCGTGGTACGACTCAATGAACGCCTCCATGGCGATTTTCCAGTTGCAGCGGATCTTTTTCTCCACATGCAAAGACACGTAGCGCTCTTCCGGGGTCCACCGCTGAAAATGCTCGCCCAACACCGAGGCATANTCCTCAAAAGGCTGCGCCTCGGGGTCCAGGTTAACCATCACCCAGCCACCCCAAGTCGTCACCTGCACTTCGGGCAGGGTTAATTCAGACAGATTGGCCTCATCAAACTCCCAGTCGCAGTACGCCTCTTTGAAGCGGCCATCAAGGTGCCAGCAAAAACCATGATAGGGACATCGCAACTCGCGACTGGTTCCCTTCCCGGATTTAAGCGCTCGCCCCCGGTGCAGACAGGAATTATGGAAGCCCTTGAGCTCACCGCCCTCGGTGCGAACCAACAGTATGGAGTAGCGGGTAATGTCATAAACGAAGTAATCCCCCGCCTTCTGCAATACGGTCTCACGACAGGCCATCTGCCAGACTTTTGGCCAAAGGTGCTCAACCTCTTTTTCGAAAACACCGCGGTCGGTCCACACATCTGTCGCAATCACGTTATTGGCAATGTCTGGTCGGGTGTCAGATCTCAAGGCCTCAGGAATGGACACGGCTTCCTCGTCCAATAAGTCCTGATAGCTAGGAAACACCGGCTTATTCATAGATCACTCCAACTCATAGCAACATTCCAATCAAGGTCGACTTACACAGTAGCCTTATCGAAAGAAATATGCAGGGCCATCAAACCGCGCAGCAACACATTGGGATGGTGCTCAAGCGTATTCTTGCCTTCCACGAGCCCCCAATTATCCGTGCGTCGGAGCAGGGTCGTTAGCGCAATCTGCAGCTCAGTTCGCGCCAACTGCGCCCCTAGACAAAAATGGGTTCCCTGGCCAAATGCCATGTGACTATCAGCATTATCACGCTCTACCTGCATGGCGCCACTGCAGGGGAAAATCGACTCGTCACGATTACCGGCGGCGAAACGTACCATCAGGAATGACCCTTCGGGAATATCGACCCCCCCAACGACTGTGTCCTCGGTCACTCTGCGCCACATACCTGCCGTCGGGGTCTCCAGCCTCAGGATTTCCTCGACCGCACCGGGAATTAACGCTGGGTTAGCCCGCAGCTTTGCTTGCTCTTCAGGATTTTGAATCAGCAACACGACGCCCCCGGCAATGGCGTTGGTCGAGGTNTCGTTACCCGCCACGAGAATCTGCTGAACCATGCCNAGGATCTCGGGTTTAGTCAGTAGGCGGCCCTCGTCGATCGTATTATTCGCCAGATCAGAAATAATATTATCTTCGGGCTGCTCTCTTTTGCGATCAATCAGGTCCGCAAAGTAGTGCTGGAACTCGACAATGTCTCTGGCATTCTCAAGCTGTTGCTGCTCGTCGGCTAATTGTCCCAATCGGGAAGCAGAGGCATCGGACCACTTCTTAAGCAGAGTCAGTTCAGAACGGGGCACTCCCAGCTGGTCGGCGATCACATAAATCGGAAGCGGCACACAAAGGCGATTGAGTAAATCCACCTCTCCCTCGTCGATCCACTGATCAATCAGCTCCTCGGTCATGGTCTCGATAAAGGGGCGCATTCCTTCAATCCGCTTGTTCGAAAAAACCTTGTTTACGAGATTACGGTAAACCCGATGCCGCGGAGGATCCTGGGTGAGCAGCGTCTCCACCATTTCATAGCCTTGCTGATAAATCGCGCTTACCTCCTCATTCGAGGAGCCCGCGTTAAGTAAGGCGCTAAAACTATTGGAAAACCGCCCGGGATCGCGGATCACCTCCCGGATATCGTTGTAGCGTGTCACGACAAAAACGTTGGTTCCGGGCATCTGCCACACCGGCGCCTCGTCCTGCAGTTGTCGGTAAACGTGGAAAGGACATTCCTGCACTTCGGCGCTAAAGAAATCTAACTCGGCCAGGTCAACACGGCTCACGACAGTGCCTCCTCTAAAATGAGATTCGCGGTGGGCAAAGCGCCCTGCGGCAGCGCTCGGTCTTTCGCCTCGACAAACGCGGCGAAGTCCCCCACCACCACCTGCCAGACAAAATACCGCTCTGCGCCGTCAATCTCCATAGCGAAGGGCGTAAAACCCATCGGCACGTAGGAAAAGGCCGCGTGAGAACCTGGAAACAGATGCTCGCGCTGGAAAGCCCGCATGGTGTCGCGGTCCGCACAAGGCACCATGTCAAAAAAAGCGATCGCCGGGCTATCGATCTGCAGGCGACGCAGAAACTCTGCCGGGAAAAGTCCGCCCGTCCAACGCGCATTAATCTCCGTGACGATGACATCATCGCCAGAAATAAAGTAATCAATGCCGCAGTTAATGCCCTCCACAGCGACATGACCCTGCTCGCGCGCATAGGCACCGACCTGAAGCAGTACTTCGCGGTGCGCATCGGGCACAGTGAGCTCAGGCGAGAGGTAATTACCCACCCACTTGCCGCCCGCAAATAAAATCTGCCGGACATTACTGATCTTGATGTCATCGGGCGTGATGGTCAGATCAACGGTCATCTCCTGCCAATGGCTCACATCCAGCTTTTCCTGCAGGAGTATTTCCACGGCGTCATCATATTCTGCAATCTGCTCGAGACAGTCCGCCACCGAACCCACAGCAAATACATTTCGTGAGCCCGCCAAGCCTAGCAGCTTGACCATCACACCATCTGGAAACGTGACAAACAGCGCATCGGCAGCGCCGGCCCGAATAGCGGCCTTGCTATAAATCTCGGTCCGAGGCACAGGAATACCTGAGGCTGGGGCGTGCAGCGCAAAGTGTAACTTGGAGTTCACATTACGGCTGATCGCCAACGCATCCACATTCTGATGGAGCGGCATATTGCTGCCGCTGATCATGTAAAGATTCGTCAGGTCAACCTCGGGCATTGCAGCGGCGATCGCCTCGTAATAGCCCTCAAGCGGATGAAACTGCCAATGCTCACTTGGAACAGATTCGAGCCCCATCTGGGTGAACATTTCGCTGTAATGAGTCAACAGGTTGCGCCACGCGGGCGCTGTGAAGGGCGCACCCAGTGCCACGTAATCATTCGCTTTCCCTAAACCGGTCAATGCGACCTGAAGCGCACAGGTGAGAATCTGATTTTCTTGATGATCGACCTGCTGCTTGGGAGTCAAGCTATCGAGATCATGATGAAGGGAGCAATCGTCTCCCGCCATCGCATACAATACCGATGCCAGCTGCTCCGGAACAAAGCTACCGACTTTCACAACCACCCTCCTTCGCCTATTCGCTTGCCAAAAACCTTTCCCCTGTAGACTGACCAAAAGGCCCCACAGAGTCAGCGCAGCCCCGCCGCCTTCAGTGCCATCGCTCGCAATATGGCCGGGTCGGCTGCCGCGGCACTCAATTGCCCCGCCAGCGCGGCAAATCCATCGCCGTCGATCGTGTCCATCTGCAACCCCGCCGCATGGTTTTCAGCCAAACGAGGAGCCAACTCCTCACTGAACTGCACCTCAAACTGAGACAGCAACGGCAACGCTTCCCGCTCCGAGAAGCCTGATTCAAGTGTACCAAGCAATTCGGCAAGTTGATCGGCNACGCGAAAACANGTGTTCATTCCCATACTGCGCGCGGGGTGCATTGCATGACGCGCATCGCCGATCAGCGCAACGGCACCCTCTCCCCCATACGGCTCGCTTTGTTGCGAGACGGGAGGGTACACGGCNCCAAACTCGAGTGACTCAAATTCAACCTGAGGGCACCATTCTGCCAGCCGCTCTCTCAGCGCAATAGCCGGTTCACTCCGCCAGAAGGGCAACTCCTCTGGCGAAACTGGAAATCCGACTTTCGTACCTCCGCCGGTCCGCGGGATCATCGACACCATCCGTTGCTTCGCGAGATACACGTCCAAGGTTCTTAATTCAGGCACCGCGTGTTGCCGGCCATACAGCACTGCAATAGGGTACTGATAGCGATGCCTACTGAGGCCCATATCGAGGCGGTGGCGCACCGCCGAGGCGGTGCCATCGGCGCCCACCAAAACGGTGCAGGCCACCACACCTGACTGCGCCTCGCTCTGCCAGGCAATCCGCCACGTACCCTTGTCACGCTCCAGTGACCATTCCGATATAGCGTCGAGGTTGATCGCATCACCTTCGCAGGCCCGGGCTAGCAGTATGTCTCCAATTTGCTCGTGATTAAGAAACAAAAACGAGGGCGCGCAGCGCTCGTGCTCGGGAACAGGGACCGTAACGATATGCTCTCCTGCGGCATCGAACCAGCGCGTGCCCACGCGCTGCTCGGCGCCCGCCGCCTTAAGCCGGTCCAGCACACCCCATCGCGCCAGCACCGGCTGTAAGTTCGGCTGAATATGGTCACCTCGCGCAGTATCTAGCGGCCCCTTGCGGCGATCGAGCAGGGCGACCCGTAATCCGGTGTGTGCCAGCGCCGCCGCCAGCGATGCGCCAGCAATCCCTGATCCAATAATCCCTATATCAACCTGTTGAGTCGTCACCGCGAACCCCACTCGTGATCAATTGTCATTTCAATGCCGTACTTTAACATCGCCCGCCTCCATGTAGCCCTCGCAAAAGGCGGCGTTGTCTCCTCGAGCGACTTGCCCACGGCAACATCGGCGGCAACGAGATTCCCAGCCGGTGGCCAGTGGTGTACTGTCACATCACTTGACGACGAAGCATTGCTATATGAACGAGGGTGAGCACCCGCACCGACGCTGGGCTGTGCTGAGCGGCTTGTTTTTTGTCTACATGGCGTCAAACGGCGTTACCCTCCATACGCTGCCGCTGCTGTACCCCGAACTGATGGAAACGTTCGGATGGAAAGAGAGCGAAGTCACCCTGCCTGCCACCATATTTTTTCTGGTGGGCGCTTTAACCTCACCGCCGGCAGGCTGGCTTTTGGACCGTTATTCATCGCGGGCCATCATTGCGATCGGCAGTCTGCTATTGAGCCTTGGCTTGATGGCCTACTCCGCCACCCAATCACTATGGCAACTGGTCGCCGTCTACGCCCTATTGGGACTGGCACTGTCACTCTGTGGACTGGTTTCCAACATGGTGATGCTCACCAGCTGGTTCGCCGCCGGTCGGGGCCNGGCAACGGGAATTCTCCTCATGGCCTCAAGCCTGGGCGGCGCCGTCTTCCCCCTGTTAGTGGGTAATGGGCTGGAACACCTCGGATGGCGGCATACTGTGCTTTACGCAGGTCTTGGCGTAGGGCTGCTCATGCTGGGCAGCGCGTGGCTGCTACTGCGAGACGGACGGCGCTCTCCGCAGCGGGTCGCCTCGCCGCATACTACGGACAATCCATCGGTCACCTTGCTTTCGGCGTTGGCTGAACGCCGTTTTTACGCCATCGTTTTTACCACCGGAAGCCTCTGGTTCATCATCATCGCGCTGACTCAGCATCAATCTATCTTTCTGGCGCGGGATGTCGGCCTGGATCGGTCGCTTTTGCCCTCCGTTTTCAGCCTGTTTTTTGGCTCTTCAGTGGTCGGAAAGCTGGTTTTCGGATTGCTATCAGACCGTTTTAATCTGCATCGTGTAATGGCGTGCGCCGTGATGCTGCTAGCAGCCTCTCTTGTGCTACTGAGCCAGATGACCGCCACCGACACGGCACTTCTCTACTGCTATGCCATGCTCGCGGGCGTGGGATTCAGCGGCGCCTTTACGTGCATCCAAATTTTGGTCGCCGCGCATTACAGCGGCCCCCATTACGGCCGCATTCTCGCTGTCGTGGTCTTGATTGACACACTGTTCGGTGCCTTGGGTACGCAAACCATTGCATTGGTTCGGGAGTCGCAAGGCCACTATGTNACGGCCTTCATCGGCATGTCCCTATTGGCCGCTGCCAGCGCCTTGATTGTACTGCGACTCTCTACGCCACTTGATGAGCAAACCGAGGCCGATCAGCTCGGCTGACCTGCAGCACTCCTAGTCAGGTATCCAAGATCGACAACACGCAACGCTCATTCGCCAGGAGTTCTGCGACTGCGTGATGGTCAGTGAACGCTGATTTATAGCTCGTCATGAAGGACACACCTTCTTCCCGAATACGGCGTCGCTGAAGGGCACTACAGAAACGGCGCACGNCCTCCTCACTCTCCAGGATCAGCGGAGGCACGTCGGCCGTCGAGCCGTCTGCAGACTTGGCGACCATAGTGAAGTAGCAGGTGTTAGTGTGCTTGCTCGATCCTTCCTGCAGATTCTCAGTCACCACCTTGATGCCCACTACGAGCGACTTCTTACCTACATAGTTAACGGAACCCATCAGCGAGACGACCTCGCCGACTTCTACCGGAAGCAGGAACTGNACGTTATCCACCGATACGGTGACACAATAATTCCCAGCATGTTTACTGGCGCACACGTATGCCAGCTTGTCCATTAGCGACATCAATGTGCCGCCNTGTACCTTGCCGCCGAAATTAGCGTAGCTGGGCACCATCAACTCGGTGATGACGCTTCGCGAATACGCAACGGGATGCCCTTTCATGTCAAAACCCTCTGGTTTACTAGCTATACGCGACAACTGACTTGGGGGATTAGCCTGGTATCTCCCTCAATCTGTCATGGCTCAGGGGAGGCCCAGACGTCTAATGCCGAACCCTCATGTCCATAGTGCATTGACTCTATACCCTACAGGGGTATATCGTTGACTGCTTCACATACCCCTACTGGGTATATGCTTGGGGACAGGACGCTATGAGAGACGAAACACAACGCAAAGCCGACGCCAGACTGGCTCGAATTGGCGGCCAGATTNGTGCGGTCCGCAAAATGGTGGCAGATGATCGTTACTGCATCGACGTCGTACGACAGGTGCAGGCCGCCCGCGCGGCCCTGAGCAGTCTTGAGGCGCTGATTATCGATGATCACGTTGACACCTGCGTGCAACACGCATTGNAAGATGGCGGCACAACCGAGCGCAGGGACAAGGTGACCGAACTGGTCTCAATTCTCACGGGNCGAAAAAAATGATGCGAGGACTGGCGTTGCTGCTGCTCGTCACGAGCGGACTGATTGGCCAACCCACCNTAGCGCGTCCCGTCTCATATGCCGGCGGCTGGACCGTCGTTGAAGAATCAGATCGGCAATCCAGCTCTTTGCTCGTGCACTATTCCCCCGCCTCAAACTGGTCGATTGGCCCCCGCGTCGAGGTGAACCGGGATGCAGACTATGCTCTNTATTCGATTAATCCGACCTGGTTAGCGAAGCGCTGGTTTGGCAGTGACTACCAGGCAAATCTGTATCTTCATGCAGGCGCCGGCCTCGCGGCCGGCATCAATCAAAACCCGCTAGAGGATGATTTCGCGATTCAGGGAGGCGTGATGGCTGACTGGGAGACCCGATCGCTTTTCGTGGGTTATCGCTCTCGCTACCTCGACGCCGGCCGCTTTGGAGACCAGTTCTCGCACGCGGCCCGGCTGGGCTTCGCCCCTTACGTCGGGGACACCGGCGATCTTCACACCTGGCTAATGCTGGAGATTGATCATCGCCCGNAAGCAAAAGACACCGTGACCGNCGCGCCGGTAATCAGGCTCTTCAAAGGCCCACTGCTGCTTGAGGCGGGCTATAACCTCACTGCCAAGCAACCCCTATTCAATTTTACCTACCGCTTTTAANGAGGGAGACATAGCCNTGCGCTTACAAATCAATATCGTTTCCATTGCTGTCATCGNCCTACTCTCGGGCACCNTGGCAGCGCAGAACGCCAACACGCAAAGCCAACACTCCGGACACAGCCCTGACAGCGTAGACAGTGATTCGNCGCACGCACAGCACGAGCAGGCAGGCGCCGGGCATCATCATGAAGGGCACGCCGGCAGCCCAGACGGCGGCGTCCCGGAGGCCACCGATAATATTGCAATGCTCACCGTGACCGACGCCATTGAGGCCGCTCTGTCAGAGGGCGGAGAACCGATCGTTGCCGACGTGCTGGGCGTGGTCTGCGACTTCTGCGCCCTGGCTATGAATAAGATCTTCGGTAAACGTGATGAAGTCGCGGCACTGTATGTGGACCTCGATACTAAAGCATTGAGTCTGGTGCTGAAGCCCGGCGCTTCACTCAGCAACGAGGCCATCGCAGACCTAGCGATTCAGGCCGGCTACCGCGTCGCAGATGTTCGGCGAGGTAAAGAGGCCCTCGGCGACGTATCATGAGAGGCGACTGGCGGGATACCATCGCCCCCACGCTGGCGCTGTTTGGCAGTGCCTCCACATTATTGTGCTGCGCTCTCCCTGCTCTGCTGATTTCACTGGGTGCCGGAGCGGTGATGGCAGGCCTTACATCCGCGATTCCCGGCATCATGTGGCTGTCCGCTCATAAAGATGTGCTGTTTGTCCTGTCCGGCCTGCTGATGACACTCAGCAGCCTGCTGTGGTGGCAGCAACGCAGCGCACCCTGTCCGGTTGACCCGATTAAGGCAGCGGCATGCAAGCGCCTGCGTCGGATCAACGCGTGGCTACTGTCACTGGCCTGGGCGGCTTACCTCAGCGGCCTATTTTTCGCCTACCTTTGGGTAATGCTGCTCTACTGATCCTGCTTCACACGTCGGGTATCACGGAATAGCCATAGTCCCAAAACCGCGGTCGTTAAAGCCAGTANCGAAAAGATCCTCAGCAACCACGTGCCNATGGTGTCGCGGTCGTCGTAGCTCATGATGTGCAACGACCATAAAAAATCCCACCACCGCCAAGCCTCATGGCGCACTGAGACTACTTCACCGGACATCGCGTCTAGATAAGCAACGCGATCAGGATTGGCAGACTCCCAGAGACGCCATAGCGGCAGCGGCGCACCCCGATACTCGCTGCCGGCGACATCACTATCGACCCACTCGAAGCGATCCAACGACATGACNGTCCCGGCAGTCCCGACAGCCAAAGCCTCGTCACCACTCAGCGGCAGCAGTGGCAGCCCCTTATGGTCGCGCCACTCAATTTTGTCGTCGTGATAGATGCCCAGTACCGTCTCATTGGGGCGCCGCTCGGTAATCACGATCTTGCTCGCCGATATCCCCGTCACCTGCAGCAGCGAGAGGTCAAACTGGGTCGACTCGGGCGCCGCCTTGAATTGATGCCCACGGACATAGTCGATATCGATAAACGCGAAATACAGTCCACTCAGCGTCCACAAGAGCAATTGGCAGGAGGTCACCATAGCAACCCAGCGGTGCCAACGTCTTNCCTGCCGCTGCCGATGAAGTGGNCCTACTGTCATCACCCCGCTCTCCTCCNCCCACATCTCATCGTGGCCGCACCGTCATGGGATAACAAATACGCATAGGCAACCCCACCGCGTCATACTCCTCACCATGCTGAGGAAGACAGGCTCGCCGATCCGCATCGAGAGTGGCCACNACGCCGCATACCAGAGCGTCGACCATATCGTCCCTCGTACAGTGTGANCGGAGCGATTCGCCTGCCAGCCGTGAGAGCATATCCTCAAGCNTGTTTTGNGAGATCTGGCNCTCCAAAAGCGAGAGCCTTTGCCGATATCCCGCGTCCGTTTTTTTATTGTCCTCCATCGGAATGCCACCATTCAGNGCACAAAAACAGAGTTCAGGATGCGTTTCCAACCACCCCGCATATCGCTCGGGANAAGATCTGAGCAGCCGCTCTGCTTCCCGAATTTTGGGCAACAAGTAAAATGCCTGCTTGCTGACCCCCCTCCCGCAATGACGCTTACTCGCCGCATTAATCTCGGCATAGGAAGCCTCCCGCAGTGCGAGCCGCGGCGGCACCGAAAAAACGCTGCTGCGCCTCGGTCCAAGTAGTTGCCTGGCGTCACGGTCGCATGCCCTGAAGCCATCGTCAGACAGACCAATCGGTATATCGATACACACTGTGGCACTTGGCGCTAGCCGCGGCACCACGAAGCTCAAATCAGGTAACAGCGTCAATGACCAGGCCTCGCCATCCCAACCGGCACAGACCCAGCCAGCTCGACAACCATCGAGTCCCGCAGCGAGAAAAGGCCTGGCTGACTCTGCAAACATTACTGGATAGCCTTGTGGTGGCTTTATAGCTGCCGACGCCAGTGGTGCTTAGCGCACCCCGCCCGCAGGCCACTCAGGCATTAGCGGCGAAATCGAGTGACGCGCACAGGAAGATGGGTAAACCCGCGAATAAACAGATTACAGGTTCTCTGGGGCTCCCCCGCCAACTCGATCGTTTCAAAGCGCTTAAGTACCTCCTCCCAGAGAATCCGCAATTGCATTTCAGCCAAGCGGTTACCCATACAGCGGTGAATACCTGCCCCAAAAGAAAGGTGGTTTCTCACACTAGGTCGGTCGATCCAGAAGTCATTCGGCCGCTCAATCACTGATTGATCATGGTTTCCCGACACGTACCAGAGAACGACTTTTTCGCCTTTGGCGATGCGCTTTCCAGCGAATTCTACGTCTCGCGTCGCCGTTCGCCGCATATGAGGCAGGGGCGTCTGGCAGCGGATAATTTCAGAAACCATCGAGGGGATGAGATCCGGGTTCTGACGAACCTTCGTCATTTCATCAGGGAACTGATTGAGAAAAACGACCCCCCCAGACATTGAGTTCCGGGTAGTGTCATTGCCGCCTACGATCAATAGCATGATGTTCCCCATATAAGTGAGAGGATCATCCACCATATTCTCTGTATTGGGATCTGCCTGAAGCATACGAATCAGATCGAAGGTCTCTTTTCCGTCCCCTTTGCGCTCATGCCAGAGCTCCGTGAAACGCTGCAGGCATGCTGTGATGTGCTCAATAATCACTTCGCGCGTAGCTCCCTCGCCCCCGGTTAGCCTGACGTCAGAAGTAAACATGTCGGACCACTCTGTGAGGCTGTTTCGCTCTTCCCAGGGGTAATCAAACAAGGTCGCCAACATCTTCGTCGTCAAATCACGGCTGACAAGCTTCACCCAATCAAATGGCTCGTCTTCGGGTAGGGCCTCCAGCACCTCGATCGTCCGCTCACGGATTAGCGTCTCAAATTCCTGCAAATTCCGCGGCGCCACGACATGGTGCACGGCGCGCCGCTGGTCATCATGTTCCGGAGGGTCCATTGCGATGAACATCCGCAGGATCATGTCGGGCTCGGGATCCAGCATAGAAATCGCGGGCGCCGAAGAAAACGCCTCGGTATCGCGTTCAATCGCGATAATGTCCTCATAACGCGTTACCGACCAAAACGGTCCCGCAGGACTATCTGCCTGAAAATGGACGGGGCATTCTTTGCGCAGCCTGGCAAATAATGCCTGCCAATAATCGTACTGAAACATCCGCGGATCGGAGACATCGAGCTCCTCCAACGGCATACCGCTGTAATCGGGTGCGGATGCCCCCATTGGCATATTCATAACATTAATCTTTTCATGCATTCATGCTTATAAAACAAAGTTCTTTATACACCTACATCTGAAACTCGGGCAGCTTTACCGTCAAGTCAGCCATCCCCGCTGAAACAACAATTTGGCAAGCAAGGCGCGAATTTTCGGCACGATCCGGACGCAACCCAAGCATCGCAGTCTCTTGCGAATCAGGCGCAGGCAGCTCCCCGGAAACCTCGACAAAACAATGACAGGTGCCGCAGATTGCGCCACCTCCACAATCAGCATCGATACCCGGGATGTCGTGCTTAAGCGCAGTCTCCATCAGCGAGAGGCCCGCATCGGCGTCAACCATCCTCTCGGAACCATCATGCTGTATGTACGTGATCACCGTCATGAACTGTTATATCCCTCTAGTCATTTCTATTAGTCAGATACGCCTTGGCTATTTCGCGCATCGCGGCCTCGGGAGGCTATCACCACCGGATTTAACCTGCCACCGCTTGGTCCGCCTCAAACGCCTCATGGAAGGCAGCGAGCATGCTCTGCTCGTGACTCTGGGCCTCAGTAGTATCGAGTGGTCGTTCGAGCTTAGTCCAATCGATGTCGCCATCGTCAGTCATCGCTTCGTACTCCAAAATACCCAACTCCTCGAATTTAGGTCGGACCGACTCAGTCAGCAATCCAATTCGTCGAAGGTTCGGCACGACTCGCTGAAAAAGCAGATTTCTAAAGGTCGACATGACAAAGCCATCGAGCACCTTGCGTCGGCTCTCCTCGACATCCCAACCAAAGTGACGGAACACATCGGTCGCTACCAGTCTCTCTCGGCTGATTGCGCAGGCCTCAAAAGCAAACAGCGCGCGCTCTTCCCGCTCCTCTTCTGTCAAGGTTTGCACAAACTCCTCGAGATAATTCACCCCAAAAGTCACATGGCGGGCCTCGTCGCGGGTGACCAGATAAACAATATCTTTCAACACAGGATCGGGCGTGGTCTCGCGAGTGGTGTTAAAGGCCGACAGCGCCAGTCCCTCAATGACAATCTGCATACCGATAAATTTGAGGTCCCAACGCGGATCGGTAAGAATCTTGTCGATGATGCTATTCAGATGCGTATTAATGGGATACATCAGCCCAATCCGCTTCTGGATATATTGATTGAACACTTCAACATGACGCGCCTCATCGAATGTCTGTGAGGCAGCGTAAAGTTTCGCATTGAAGGTGGGCGCGCAGGAACACAGCTGACTGGCCACCAGCAGCGCTCCCTGCTCGCCGTGAAGGAACTGAGACAACGACCACGCGTTCATATGCAACCAGAACTCGTCCCGTTCTTTATCGGACAGTGCGAGATAAGGCGGATAGTCGTGCAGATTCATTAGCTCTGCCTGCCGCTCCTCCTCAGGCCAGGGACGATCCCAGTCGATGTCCATCTGTGGGTCCCAATTCAGCTGCTTGCCCAGCTCGTAGAGTTTTTTGATGCGGTCGTCCTGCACCGAGTAGTCCCAGTTATAGGAACCGGTGAGCGGTGTTTGGAAAATCTGCGCGACGTGGTCTACGTCTTGACTCGTCAACACATCTTCCAGATCCGGGTTCGTGGAGGGGTAATCGGCGCCGGGGAACTGCTGAATTTTTCGGGGCGTCTCTTCACGCCAAGCAATTTTCATGTCTACATCTCCATTTTCGTTGCCTCATCATCTCGCCCTCGACCTCACCACTCAAGGTGCTACCTTGCCAAATAAAGGTCATTTATGGCCAAATAGCCCAATGGAATCCTCCATCCCAAGCCAATATCTACTCGTTCTTATCGCATTAGCCGGGGAACAGGGATACTCAATGGCGGCGCTCTGCGAGGGCACCGCCCTTAACCTCGATGCATTAAGCAGTCCCGGGACGAGAGTCGAAGAACATGATGCAGACCGGATCATCGCCAATGCACTCATGGCAACGGGAGACCCCGCCTTGGGTCTCGCCGTGGGGCAACAATTGAACCTCGGGGCACACGCGGTGATCGGTCAGACCTTTATGGCGTGCGCGGATCTTGTGGAGGTCCTGGATACCCTCGTGCGTTACGGCCCACTATTAACGGGCAGCAATACAGAGCTCTCCCGCTACGAAGATCCCGTCAACGACCGCGCCGGCTTGATGCTGTCGCTGGAATCTCCCCCGCTGTCGAGGCGATTCTCGCACGAGGCTATTTTTTCCGCCGCCCAAAAAACGATTTCCGACCTTCTGCAAATGCCCACTGCGGATTTGGAGGTACATTTTCCCTATGCGTCCCCAGCAGACACAACGCCGCTGACGCGTATCTTCGGCGAAAAAATTAGATTCAACGCCGATAACGCCATCTTGAGTCTGCCGGGCTCGCTGATGCGACAACCTGTGCCAACGTCAAACCCCATACTGAGAACGCTGTATGACGCAGAATGCGCGAGATTGCTTGCAGACCTATCGGACACCGCCAGCTATGCTGAACGAACGCTCACCGCCTTGGACAAGCTGCAGGGTCAGTACCCTCAGCTCGAACAAATGGCGGCAATGCTACATCTCAGTCCGCGGACCTATCGACGACGCCTTCAACAAGAATCCACCACCTTTCAAGTGCTACTGGATACGATTCGCCTGAAGCACGCGAAGCAGTACCTTCGCAACGACGAGCTATCCGTCGACCGAATCGCTTTGTTACTGGGATTCAATGACGCCTCCAACTTTCGCCGCGCCTTTATGCAATGGAGCGAAGCGTCTCCCACCCAATGGCGAAAAATCAGCATGGCAAATGCTCGACTTCACAAGACTAGTGACCTCTGACTTCAAAACCTCTTCGCGGGAAATGCAGATAAATAGAATGCTCCGTCTCGAAGCGACGGCGAATCACTATGCGATCGTCGCTCAGCATCAGCAATTCACCGACCGTTTCATCACGCGCATAATCCAACGGCGCTACCGCCACTGTCTCGCCGTAGTGATGAGGACTGCTCACCTCTCCAGAAATCTCAACCTGATCGCTCGTGATGGCTTCAGCAACCGATCCTCGTGAAGCGCTAGCAGAGACTCCGTGTGTAAGCTGGCCCATTTGAGTTATCCACTCCTGCACCTTCAATGGCCAGCTCGCGGCGGCACCTTTATCTACCGCAAGAGCCATCCATAAAGGGTGGTAGCAACATAGATCAAGATACCCGGGGCCCGGACCAGAGAGAAAGGGTCGCGCAGCTAGCACCTGGGCAAGATGCAAAACATATTTCTCGACGCTCGCCGTAGCCACCACAGATGCTTTCACGGTCACCGTAGCATCTCGCATCATTCGTGAGCGATCTCGGATGAATCGCGCGATGCCGACTAATCCAAGCTGCCCAAATAAATATTTCAATACCTTTAGTGGAGGGGCTGCCGCGATCACCGCAAAGAAAATATCCTCCTCTGCCCAACGGCGCAGTGCCTCATCATCAGCGTCAAGACCCCAGGCAGCGGAAGTTGTGCCGAACAACGCCATCAAAGCCAACTCTGAGTCACAGTAAAACTGGGCTCCGATTTGAAGCACGGGAATTCGACGATAGCCACCGACCAGATCTTCGAGCGAGCGCCTCGGCGGCTGAGCCGGGACGACAACTGACACCCAGGCCTGATTATTGAGGCCCATCGCTAAGCGCACCTTTTCTGAATAGGGCGACATTGGGTAGTGATAAAGAATAGGAAGCGCAGTCACCGCCTCTCCATCTGCGCTATCGACGTCCTTTGCCCTGGGCCCAACACTGCCGTTAGCCACATTTCACGCAACCCATAAAAAAGCCGGCCCAAAGGCCGGCTTTATTGTTGGATGCCACTCCCAAACGTGGCGCCAAAATAATTTACTTCTTCTTGGCTGCCTTTTTCTTAGCTGGAGCCTTTTTCTTTGCCGCTGCCTTCTTCTTGGCAGGAGCTTTCTTCTTAGCTGCCGCCTTCTTCTTGGCAGGAGCCTTCTTCTTTGCTGCTGCCTTCTTCTTGGCAGGAGCCTTCTTCTTTGCTGCTGCCTTCTTCTTGGCAGGAGCCTTCTTCTTTGCTGCTGCCTTCTTCT
>NYTG01000044.1 GCA_002683395.1 Halieaceae bacterium
GCTGAGGTCGGTGAGTTCAAATGACCACTGATACGGCGCCTCGACAATGCCCTTTACGAAGACGAAGTCGCCGTCGGTTGTGACCCACAGATGGTATTCAGGGTGGTCTGTCGCGACCACGACATAGGCAAAGTGATGGCACTCGAAGGTGCCAGCCCGGACGGTGATCGACTCCTCACCAAAATACTCAATCGTCGTTCCCTGAGAGCACACCAGCGCGGGGCCCGTTGCACCGCGGTGATCGAGTGATGTAAGGGGGCTGTTATAGAAGGTGTGTTGCCGCGGTCCTTGTGAGCGATCAAAGCGCGCCACCAGCCAGGCGTCAGAGTTTAGGGCATGGGTGCCAAAACCGCGGATTGTGCGGTCAATATCCAACTGCCCCGATATGCGGCCGGCTTCGCTGGTGAGACCCTGAAAATAGATCTCGTCGTCCGTAATGTGATACCAGGTGCTACCCTTGAAAGCGCCGCCCTCGGTCAGGCGTACCATACAGTCCTGAGGATGAAATCCGGCGTCCACGCGCTGAATAACATCGCGAATCAGGGAGGGCTCGTCATCCAGCTCGCAAAAAGCGCGCAGGACCCGGTCGCCGTTGGCATGGCGTGTCAGGGTGAAGTCTTCACGACCCCAGACACCGTTAGGGAAAGCAGGGCTGCTGATCTGGTACTCGACGGAGCCACGTCGGGTGACATGATCGCGAGTAGCAGGAGTTTGGTGGTCAATTTTCATTCGGGCTCGGGCCTCGCGGTGGCAAAGCCCGGGAAGATCAGTCGAGCGATGCGAAGTTTGCTTTGATATGTCTGTATTGACAACGCTAGCGGGTGCCATAGTCGGGCAGGCTGAGCGGTTATAATGCCTGCCCACGAACCATACTTCACGTTTCGGGCTGCCCTTTAGACAGGGGCATTCGGAATGCCGTTCACTCTGTTGCCCGAACCAAGGATTTCAATGCGAATCTGGACTTATCTCAGACCGTTCTCCCACTGCGAGGCAGATTATACCGTCGAGGTGTCGCTCACGTTTACCCAGACGGTGTCGCGGCTTTTCTTGGGTACAGAGTTGCTCGATGAACAGTCGGTGCATCACATGGACGGTATCCAGACATTTGTGCATGTCCTGCCCGGTGGTGAGGGGAAGCCCGCCCGGGTGGAGGTGGGCTACATCAGCTGGTGGAGTATGGGGGTCGCGGTGATTGAGAGTGGGCAGACCTTATATGAGAGCCACCCTGGCAAAAACGTTCGTTTTGCAGAGGGGCTTATGCGGGGCGTCACCGCTTCGTCCGGTGCGGCAGAGGTAGCGGCTCAATCTCAGACTGGCATCGACGTCAGCCAGATGATCGAGAGCAATCAGAGCAAATGGGCCCGCAACAAATATTCGATCTATGCCGATCTGGTGCTCGGGGCGCTGTTTTTTATTGTCGGCAAACTCACCGAAGATCTCGCATTTGCCGCCATTGTGGGTGCAGGTGCCGGACTGGCGCTGGTGGTCATCCAACGATTTGTCAAAGTGGATCTTCTGGGTGGCTTTGCAGTGTTTGGCACTATCATGTTGCTGATTTCGGCAGGTTTCTCATTGGCACTGCAGGATGATTACTGGGTGCAGATGAAGGGCACGGTATTGGGTTTGCTGACCGCGAGCATTTTTATGGTCGACGGGGTTTTCAGAGGCGGCGCCTACTTTGGCGCTCGCATCGAACGCTACATGCCGTTACCCCTTCATCACAATCGAATTGCGGTGGGTATGAGTGTTCTGGGGATCGTGATGGCGCTGGCGAATTACTATGTCGCGGAGCATTTTTCCGAGGATTTCTGGCTCACCTGGACCACCTTTCTCGACATGCCGCTCTCTATCGGTCTGTTCTACGCGATCATATTCTGGGCGCGTAAAAAACCGACGGCTCCCCATAACCCCCAGTCGTGACCGATGTTCTGATAAAGGTGTTTGGATGGGTTTTGAAGGGCGGGGCGCCGCAAGACGCAGCCGGATCAGGCGGGGTCAGGATCGGTCAACCTGCCCGCGAGGCGCACCTGCTTCTCGAATTCCTCGTCTGAATAGAAGCCCGCGGCCCAGCCATAGAGNGCNCCNCGAAAGTACGTGATCATCATGCGAGCCGAGACGGCGGGGTCGGTACTCACAGGGCGCTTGTCGGCTGGCATGTCTGATACGACCTTGAGCAGGATTTCCTCGGGATCCACCTGATGCCAACTGCCCGATGCACGCCCCAGCGCAGAAGCCAGCGCCAGCTGGCGTATCACCCTGCTGTCGCCCACAAATACGCCGATTGCCTTGGTCACGAAGTGATCCAANGCGTCCGCGTTTTCTGAGGGCAGCTGCAGATCCTCATAGACTTGGGTGATCACCTGATCAGAGAGTGCTTTAAAGATGCTCTCGGTGCTGGGGAAGTAGCGGTACACCGTCTGTCGCGTCACCCCCGAGTGCTTGCCCAGTGAGATGGCGGTGAGGTCAAAAAGTGAGCCCTGTCTCAAAATAGTGCGGGCCGACTCGAGCAGTAGTTCTCGGGTGGCAGCTTTTTCGTCGCGTGCGCGCCGCTGCCGGGCGACGGTGCGCGCGGAGGTAATTTCTTGGGCCGATTTAAGCACTGTGGTTTAGTTTCCGAAACGCAATGAGTGAGAGGGTAAGCCCAATTAAGATAAGCCACAATGGCCGTATTGGCACGGGCACGGCTGACCCGCCAGTAGTGGAATTGTCCTCCAGNGTAATCACCGTGACGGGATCATCGATGGAACCTAACGCGGAGTTGGTGTCAAAAGGGCCGTTGTCTGTCAGGGTGTANATCACCGATGTCCCACTAACATTCCCGCTACTGATATCNACTGGCTTGGCTGCGCCGTCCACCTTGCAAACCAGGCCCTGCGAGGGCAGCGGCGTGCCNAAGTCCACCTCCACCTCGATGGTTTCTGGGGAGCTGCTGTTGCAGCCCGTTAACGAAAAATGTGCTTGAGTGCCGATACTTCCCATACCGTCGGGCGCCGTGTAGGAAGATAGATAAGACTGGCTCGTGATGAGAGAGCAGGTCGATAAGGGGGTTGATGGCTCGGTGGTGATATGGCGTCCCGAGCCGAGGTCGACTTGAGTAATGGCAAGTGGAAAGGGGTCGGTGAGGTCAGATATGCCATCGCTGTCGCAGTCCACCTTGATGATGCAGTCGTTCCGCACCTCTCCACTATCGAGGATCCCGTCGTTGTCATCGTCGTTGTCACACAGATCACCAATGGTATCGCCGTCGGTGTCGGTCTGGTTAGCGTTACTGATAGCGGCGCAGTTGTCAGCGCCATCAGATACGCCATCGCCATCAACGTCAGTATTGGAGAGCGCCACAGAGTTAGAGTAACCAGAGCTTACAAAGAGGAAGGGTTGACTCGTTCCCACTGGAGTGGCAACCGAAGTGCCGATTTCACCATCGGTCGCACCAGTACCCATTCTCGTGTTGCGGCCCCAGCAGTAGGCCTGCCCGCCGGTGACGACGCCACAGGTAAAAAAATCATTACCCGGTGCAATGGCTTGGAACGTCAGATTACCCGCAACTGCTTGGGGTGTCGTCTCCTTGGCGCCGCTGGTATACGCCCCGGTCGTTCCGCCACCACCCATTGCCCTACCGCTGCCCAGCTGCCCGAAACTGTCAACGCCCCAGCAGTGGGCCGCGCCGCTGGCGGTCAGGCCGCAGATATGGTGTTCTGATCCGGATAGTGAGGCGAACGATAGTCCTCCGGAGACCGCCACCGGAGTCTGTTGGGCTGAGGTTGTTGAGCCGTTGCCCAATACGCCGTTGCTGCCGGTCCCCCAGCAGTAAGCTGCTCCAGCTGTCGTGACGCCGCAGGTATAGCCACCATCGGTGGCCTCGATCGCGGCCCAGGCATAACCCCCCGATATCTGTGTGCGCGACGTCTGCTCCACGTTGGTGGAGTTGTGCTTAGAACCGTTGCCTAAGTTGCCGTAAAAGTTGTTACCCCAGCACAACCCCGCTCCGGCTGTGGTCACGCCACAGGCATAGGTTCCTCCGGGATCAATGGTCGCCCAGGTTTCACCGGCGCTTACCCCCACGGGGACCAGGGACCCGGTGGTGGTCCCATCACCCAGTTGTCCTTGCCCGTTTTTCCCCCAACAATAACCGTTGCCGCTGGTTGTGACACCGCAGGTAGAGGAGCTTCCAGGGCGCACGACCGCCCAGGTATGGCCGCCGAGCACCAACACAGGGGGCGCAGAGGCGATACCGTCAAAGCCATTGCCCAGCTCGCCATTTTGATTTGCCCCCCAGCAGTAAGCGGTGCCCGCTGCTGTTAGCCCGCAGGAGTGAGTTCGCCCTGCCTCGATTGACGTGAATACCAGACTGCTGCTCATCGCAGCCGGGGTTGAGCCCCACTCCCAGACAGAGCCGCTCGCTGCGCCGTCGACAATACTGAAGCTGCGGGTGACATTTGGGGCGGCATTGAAGTTGCTGGAGCCTGATTGCGATGCCGTGATCGTGCAGGTCCCGAACGCCACTTTTGAGACCAATATTCCAGAAACGGTGCAGACATTGGTAGTCGAAGATGAAAATGACACCACCAATTTCGAAGAGGCCGCTGCCGACAGCCCCATGCCATTGCCAGTAAAATCTGAGGTGTTCTTGGTGCCTGGATTGGGGAATTCAATCGTTTGGTCGCCGGCTACAACGGTAAATGAAATTGATACTGGGGCGGCCTCAAAAACAGTGGCAGTGCCCGCTTGGCTGGCCTCGATAGTGCAGGTGCCTGTGGTGAGTAGGGTCACCGTGCTACCACTGATGGAGCACACGTTGGAGGTCTGCGAGGTGTAGGTTACGGCAAGGCCCGACGACGCAGTGGCTCCCAATGTAACGGGGCCGGCAGTGAGCTTGATGTCGCTTTGGCCGGGGAAGGTAATGGTTTGTGCAGTGCCTGTCCGTATGCCGAAGGCGCGCTGGACGCCGACTGCGGCGACGCTCCANTGTGCAGTCCAGTNTGCAGAGGTGTTGGCGGGGTCGTGGACTCTCTGGGGCGAGGCGCTCCAGTTCGTGGTGTTATTGCCCAGTTGACCGAGAAGGCTCTTACCCCAGCAAAATAGGTATTGGTCGTCATTGATGCCGCAAGTGTTCCACTCGCCTGTTGCAATGGATACCCAGGTCTTGTTACCGCTGACTTTTACCGGGTACTGCCTGTCGTCGTTCTTGACGCTCAGCTTGCCTAATGAGCCGTAACTATCGTTGCCCCAGCAGTAGGCGACACCATTGGTTTTGATGGCGCATGTGTGTTCTTGGGCCGCCGCTATATCAATAAAGGTGGCATCCCAGTTGGCGCTCCCATTGGGCTTGTGGATTCGCTTTGGTATCTTTGGGTAGCTGGTCTGTCCTGTCGCTGTGTTGTTGTCCCAGCTATCTCCCCAGCAATAAGCACGGCTGTTGCTGTCGATTGCGCAGGAATGATGTTGTCCTAGGCTCACTTTTAAAATCGTCGTGCCCCAGTTGTTNGAGGGTGTATCGGGGTCATGAACTCGCGTGGGCGTCAGTTTGTCATTTTGGTTCGTTACGTTGTTACCGAGCTGGTAAAATTGGTTTGAACCCCAGCAGTAGAGCAACCCAGACGTGGTGATGCCGCAGCTGTGCGACGCGCCGACATCGATGCTGTCGAAGGTCAGTCCNCCNGANACGGCTACNGGNTTGGTNGAGTCNGTCGTNGTNTCGTTGCCTAGCTGNCCATCAGTGTTGNTGCCCCAGCAGTAAGCNACCCCGGCAGTGGTTACACCGCANTNGTGGCTGAANCCTGCCGCNATCATTTTCCATGNGTGGTTGCCCGGCACTGCGGTTGCAGTCGTTCCCCCGAAACAATACCCAGCACCAGTGTTGGTGACACCGCATACGTCGTTCTTGCCGCTTAACGACGTGAAGTTTTGAGTCCAGTCAGCGTTGGGGCTGGCGGGGTTGTGAATTAAAGTCGGCACCTTTTGTTTGACCAAAGTGTCAGTTTCGTTGACCCCTAACCAGTAGGCGCGCCCCCATCCGTAAACTCTGCCCTGGGTGCCGGTGCCCACCGAGGCTTCGGCGGTGCCGATAAGGTGGCCGTCAAGCTGCAGTAGCACCAGCAACATAGCCCCGCCTATATGAAACGCGGCACTAGCACTCTTACGGAAGTTCTTGATGACGGATCTGATGGTGGACGGCTGAGTTTTTATCTTATGAGAAACGNATTCGCTTAATGCTGCGCGCTCTGGGGTATNCGACCGTTTAAAACGATGATGAGTGTGGCCGTGCGAGCGAAACATCTAACTTGCAGAGTCATCCAACTTTGATGAGTTACAAATGTAACANATGTCTTAGCTGTGAGNCGCTACTTTTNGTCAGGCAGCCTCATGCTGTCGTTAATTGCTGATACAAGTGCTGCGCGGAGGTGTTTTTTTGCGACAAAAGCAGGTCAAAAAGCGCTATCTTTGCGACACCGCGCATCGCGATGCCGCGACCGGTGAATCCCATAACAACTAAAGTGGTCTTTACGGATGGCAGTTCAGGAATTTATCTCCCCGACATCCCTGTCGGAAGCACAGCAAGCCGTCAGCGACGGCGCGGTCAGCGCTTGGCTCGCCGGCGGTACCGATCTCTTAGTGGGCATCCGGTTGGGCGCACGCGACCCNGCGCGGGTCATCGATCTCAAGCAGATTCCTGAGCTGACGGCGATTGAGATTGACGACGTCTGTGTGCGGGTCGGCGCGGCGGCCTCTGCGTTTGACGTGCTGCACCATTCCGATGTGCCGTCGCTGTTTCCTGGTCTTGCTGAGGCGCTCAATTTAATCGGTTCAACTCAGATAACCGGGCGCTGCTCAGCGGGCGGCAATCTCTGTAACGCGTCACCGGCTGCAGACAGTATTCCGGCCCTCATTGCCAATGGTGCGCAGTGCCGCATTCTGGGACCCGACGGCGAGCGCACACTGGCAGTCGAGGATTTTGTGGTGGGGCCTAATCAAAACGGGCTGGCGCCCGGTGAGTTATTAGTTGAGCTGATACTGCCCAAGCCGTCGTCTGGCACCGCCGATGCGTACCTTCGCCTGACTCCACGCACTGAGATGGATATCGCGGTCGCGGGGGCGGGAGTGTCGATCAGTCTGGATGAATCCGGGCATTGCACGGCCGCCCGCATTGCAATCGGTGCCGTAGCGCCGACCGCTTTATTGGTCGAGGCTGCCGGTGATGCACTGGTTGGCTCCAGTTTGGGCGCGAGTGCGGTTGATGCGGCGGTTGCTGCGGCGCGTGCCGCGGCAAAACCCATATCGGATAAGCGCGGCACGGTGGAGTACCGCACCCACGTTGTGGGCGTATTGGTGTCCAGGGCTATTGGCAAGGCGCAGGCAAGGATTGTGGAGGCTCGCTCATGAACAAGCCGCTCAATAAAATGGCCGTGCAGGCCACCATTAACGGCGAGAGTACGGTTTTTCTTTGCTCGCCCGGTCAGGTGCTGGCCGAGGTGCTTCGAGATGAGCTCGAACTCATTGGCACCAAGATTGGGTGCAATACCGGTGACTGCGGCGCCTGCTCCGTACTGGTCGATGATCGGTTGGTGTGTTCCTGTTTGGTGCTCGCTGCGGAAGTGGAAGGCAGGTCAGTACAAACGGTGGAGGGCGTTGCCAACGGTGGTGAGCTCCATCCGGTACAGCAGAAATTGCTGGAACATGGTGGTCTGCAGTGCGGCATCTGCACGCCGGGCGTGGTGGTGGCTGCCAAGGCGCTGTTGGAACATAACNCCGACCCCACCGAAGAGCAGGCGCGTTACTGGTTAGCCGGTAATCTNTGCCGTTGCACGGGCTACGACAAAATTATTCGCGCGGTATTGGATGCCGCCAAGACGATGCGCGAGGAGGCAGCATGAACGCCTATCAGGAATTCAAAATCATTGGCTCGCGGCCTGTGCGCCCCGACGGTCTCGACAAGGTCACTGGCCGCGCGCGCTACGGTGCTGATCTCAACATGCAGGGTCAGATATACGGCCATGTAGTCCGGAGCCCTCATGCCCACGCGGTGATTCAATCCATAGATTGCAGCAAGGCAGCAGCAATGGAAGGCGTGCTGGCAGTCATGACCGGCGATGATCTCGTGAAACCGGGCAATGAAATGCTGGGAAGCGGCGAAGGCGCCATGGCGCTCAAGGATTTGGTGCCCATGCTGATGTCACAAGGCGTGGTGCTGTTTCACTCTCAAGCGGTGGCCGCGGTGGCTGCCACATCACCAGAATTAGCAGCGGAAGCAGCCCGTGCCGTCGAGGTGACTTACGAGGTGCTACCCGCCGTCACTGATATGCATAAAGCATTGGCTCCGGATGCGCCGATTTTGCATCATGACCGTTTTCCTGATGATTATCCGGAGGAGCCCACAAACCTGGCCACGCATATTAGCCTGACCGTAGGTGAGCCTGATGCTGCCTTTGAAAAGGCAGACGTGATTGTGGAGCAAACGTATTCGGTGCCAATGTGCCATCAAGGCTACATCGAACCCCATGCTTGCGTGGCGAGAGTGGATGCAAGGGGTCGTGTGGACCTGTGGTGTTCCACACAAGGACACTTTGCAGCGCGGCACTACACNTCTGCTGCCACCGGAATCGACCTCGGTAAAATCACTGTTACCGCCTCGGAGATTGGCGGCGGCTTTGGCGGCAAGACCACTGTCTACTTAGAGCCCCTCGCCGTCGTGCTCGCACAGAAAGCGGGCAGACCGGTGAAGATGGTAATGGATCGTGGCGATGTATTCCGTGCTACGGGGGGCGCACCCGGAGCGGAAACCCGAGTCAAGCTGGGCGCTACCCGTGAGGGCAAATTAGTGGCCGCTGATGTGGATTGCCTCATGGATTCAGGNGCTTATAACGGCGGTCCNGCCGCTTTCCCCGTTTATATGGCAACAGCCTGTTACAAGCTTTCTGATGCACGCTCTACGGGCCGGTCAGTGTATACAAACAAACCCAAAATTCATGCCTACCGGGCGCCAAGCATGCCCCAAGTGACCTTGGGTTTTGAGCTAGCGATCACGGAGCTCGCCGCTGAATTGGGTATCGACCCGATCGAGTTCAGAATGATGAATGCGGTGGAGGAGGGTGATGTCAACATGATGGGCGCGCCGTATAACCGAATCGGTTTGCGAGAGTGCCTTGAGGTGGCGCGTAATCACGAGCACTACAAGTCGGTAGTTGCCGAGGGTGCCGGGCGCGGTGTGGCCATGGGCTACTGGATCAATGCGGGCATGCAGTCGAGTGCGACACTGAACGTGATTGCAGACGGCCACGTATCGATTCTGACGGGCAGCCCAGATATCGGCGGGTCTCGGGCGTCGATGGCGCTGATGGCCTCCGAAGTCTTGGGTATTCCTTTTGAGCAGATCAATCCGCAGGTGGCGGCCACGGATTCGGTAGGCCACACAGATGTGACAGGCGGTAGCCGGACCACCGTGGCGACGGGCCAGGCGGTGATCCAGGCAGCTGAGCAGTGTGTGGCAGAAATGTGCCGACGCGCCGCAGTAGAGTGGGAGGTGGAGCCAGGGGTAGTGGCATGGTCACAGGGCGCTGCTCACTACGGAGACCAGACGCTGACCTTTNAAGAGCTGGCCTTGAGGGCGGGCGCTATGGGTGGACCATTGACCTTTTCGAGCTCGTTGAACTCAACCAGCGCGGCGCCGGCATTTGGGGTACACATTTGTGATGCCGAGGTGGACAAGGAAACGGGTCGTACTACCATCACTCGTTACACCGCAATTCAGGATGCGGGTAAGGCGATTCACCCCGATTACGTCGAGGGTCAGATGCAGGGTGGTGCCGTGCAGGGCATTGGCTGGGCGCTCAATGAGGAGTACCTTTACAACGACGAGGGCGCGTTGGAGAACCCCGGTTTCCTCGACTACCGCATTCCGGTCGCCTCTGATCTACCGTTCATCGATACCGTCATCGTGGAAGTGCCTAATCCACTGCACCCCTTTGGTGTGAAGGGCGTGGGCGAGGTGCCGATC
>NYTG01000045.1 GCA_002683395.1 Halieaceae bacterium
CGTTGCGGCGCGACGGCAGTGATGGTGCAGGATCGATGGGGTGATCCGGTCGATCCGGGTAAAGTGGAAGAGGCTATCAAGGCGAATCCCGACGCCAAGGTGCTGGCCTTTGTTCACGCCGAAACCTCGACGGGTGTGCGCAGCGATGCCGAGCTGCTCTGCCGGATGGCAAAAGCCCAGGGTATTTTGACGATTGTGGACGCCGTCACGTCGTTAGCCGGTATCGATCTTCAGGTCGATGCCTGGGGTGCGGATGTGGTGTATTCCGGCACGCAAAAGTGTTTGTCCGGTTTGCCGGGTATTTCACCCATTACTTTCAGCAGCGACGCCGTTGCGGCGATCACAGCTCGCCAGCACACAGTGCAAAGCTGGTTCCTCGATATGAATTTGATCATGGGATATTGGGGTGAGGGCGCCAAACGTGCTTACCACCATACGGCGCCGGTGAACGCCATATACGCCCTCCACGAAGCGTTGCTCATGCTTGAGGAGGAGGGTCTCGAGGCGAGCTTCCAGCGCCATGAGATCAATCATATTGCGCTGGTTGATGGCCTATCGCGACTGGGGCTCGATCTTGCAGTTGCATCGCCTTGGCGTCTTCCTCAGTTGAATGCGGTTGTGATTCCAGACGGAAAAGACGACGCGAAGATTCGCAGTCACTTGTTGAACGAGTTTAATCTTGAGATCGGTGCGGGTCTGGGTGACCTGGCTGGGCAGCAGTGGCGCATTGGCCTGATGGGTAGCAGCAGTCATCAGGTCAATATCAATCAATGCCTCGCTGCCTTTGAGTCAGCGCTTGCCTGCTAGGCCTAGATATCAGCGCTTTCGGGCGGGTAAAAGGACGCCGTACCGCGCTTAAGTGGCGTAATCAGGTTCTTCTGCATTCAATATGGCTTTGAGTTCGGAAAAGTGCCGCTCGGCTTGGCCGGGATAGGCTTCCAGTTCCTTTGCGGTGCGCTCGGCGATCTCGTCGCTCAGCACTCTGAGTGGTTGTCCAGTCCAGAGTGCTTTGATATAGGTCTCGGCCGCGCGCTCGAAATAGAACAACCGGTTAAAGGCATCGGCGACATCCTCACCGAGCACTAGGATGCCGTGATGGCACATGATCAGTACTTTCTTGGCAGGGTCTGCAAGGTGTTCGCAGCAGCGCTCAGCCTCGTCTTCAAGCGCGAGCCCGCCGTATTCGGTATCAACTGCATAGCGATTAAAAAACATCGCGCAGTTCTGGTCGATGGGAGGGAGAGTAGGGTCCGCCAGCGTAGCCAGGACGGTGGCGTGAATAGAATGAACGTGAAGTGCAACGCGCGCGTGAGGACATTGGCGGTGTAACGCCCCATGCAGCCCCCAGGCCGTGGCATCTGGCGCGTTAGGCTTATCCATGGTGCGCGGGTCATTGGCATCTAACAGGAGTAGCTCAGATGCCCGAATCCGTGAAAAGTGTGACTGGTTGGGATTGATCAAAAACTGAGTGCCATCACGATTGACTGCCACCGAAAAGTGATTGGCCACGCCCTCGTGCAGATTGAGACGCGCGGCCGAGCGAAACGCGGCGGCAAGGTCTGTTCTCTCAGCCCAATGATCAGCAAAGGCAGGCGGGGGGCGCCCCTGTTGCGCAGTTAATCCTCGTGTCATCTCCCATTCCTCATCTCGGCTAACCGCTAAGATACCACCGGTTCCGATTGGACTGCAGGGTATCGCGATTCGGGGGTCTGGTAGAGATCAATTGAAGTCGCTCAATTCCGGCTAGAACCGAAATCTGCGCGCTATAATCCGAATCCAAAGCAGAGTGATGGTGAGAGGAGTAGCGCTATGGCGCTTTGTCACTACAAGGCCGATGACGACATACACGATATTGTGGCGGCACTGACCAAAACCGGCGCTGTCGTTGTCGACAATGTGTTATCGGACGAAATCATTGATGCGCTCAGTCTTGATCTTCGTCCCGAATTTGATCGTGAAGGGCACCTCTATCAGAACACCTTTAATGGTCACCAGACTTTGCGTGTGGGAGGGGTGGCAAAGTATTCGCGTTATTTTTCTGACTTACTGTTAGACCCGGTCGTATTGGCGGTGGCGGATGCAATCCTCAAGCCGCATTGCGAGGTGTATCAGGTCGGCAGCACGACTGCGATTGAAATATTGCCCGGTGAAGGTGCCCAAGTGCTGCATGCAGACGATACCTGCTACCCCAGCCACCTGTTGCCTTTTGAGGTTCAGATATCGGCCTTGTGGGCGCTCGATGATTTCACCCAAGAGAACGGAGCCACCCGAGTGGTGCCCAAAGAGACAGGAATTGAGGATCCAGAGCAGGTTGAGGAAAAAGATGTGGTTCAGGCGGTCATGCCAAAAGGCTCCGCCGTGCTGTATTTGGGGTCGACGCTTCATGGCGGTGGAGAGAATCAAAGCGCGCTACCCCGAAAGGCGGTCGTCAATACCTACTGCCTTGGCTGGTTGCGGCAGGAGGAGAACCAATACCTCACGCTCAGCCGAGAAGACGTCGCGTCGCAATCAGACGCAATGAGGCGCATGTTGGGGTTTCAGGCCCATGGCCCGCACCTTGGTGTATGGCCGGAAGATCCGGATGGGCTCTGGTACGAGACCTGATTAGCGGGTGATATGAGGCCTGCGGCGCTCAGAAAGCGGGCGGCAGGGTCATTGCTTGCTTAATAATGGATACAGCAGTGGCCCGGACAGAATCGCGACCAGTCCCGCGAGTCCGTACCAGCCGATCTCGAGGCCCAGTAAGCTAAAACGATCGTGATCCCATAGCATCAAGCTGTGATCTCCCAGCGTGATCGTCACCATCAGGACGATCAGGGCCATCGGGGGCAGCACCAGCAAGATCATGGCGATCTTGCCCCCCGGAATTTTGAAAGGACGCACAAGATCTGGCTCTGTGATGCGCAGTCGCACCGCGGCGATAAAGATCAGTGCATAAGAGCTCACCATCAGCAGCACATCAATAATGACCAGACTCTGAAAAGGCCCGATCACTAATATGGCATTGACCCCCGCTATCAGCAGGATCGCCATAACGGGCGTGCCGAAACGTGAACTGGTGCTAGCCAGCATTGGGGGAAGTAACCCGTCTCGCGCCAGGCTCTGAATGGGTCGCGCACCCGAAGCCATATAGTCGAGATAAAGCGCCAGATTACCGAGCACTGCCGACGCCAGCAGCGCATGACCCAGAGCAGAGCCCCCCAGTGCACGACCAATATCCACAAAAGAAACCTTGCCGCCGCCGCTGTCGACCGAGAACAACTCCCAATGACCGAAAGCGGCGATACTGGCAGCCGTTGGCAGTAAATACATCAGCGCGACGAAGGGTAGGGCCAGCATCAGGGCTTTCGGGATGATGCGCTGAGGCTCTTCAATCTCCCCCGCGAGCGTCGACATGGACTCATAGCCTGAGTACATCCACAGACCCACGCTAAGCCCCAGTATCAATGCGCCATCAGTACCCAATAAGTCGGTGTCAGGTGGCGTGATCGGTATGAATGGATTGAACTGCCAGTTGGCGATACCCACGAAGGCGAGCACCAGGATCGGTGAAATGATCAAAATCGCGAACAAACTGGATCCGATGGCGACTACCTTGATTCCCATGAGATTGATGGCGGTAAATAACGCGATGATCGACCAGCAGATCAGGTAATACACCGTGTCGCTGAAGCCAATCTGATGTTGTAGATAGGTAGCGCTGAGTACGATATACAGCGACGTATCCACCAGCAATGCCAGCGACCACCACCAGGCCGCCTGAAACCCCCAGAATTGGCCAAGGCCCCGACGCGTCCAGACGTAAAAGCCGCCACTATGCGGCATGGCCGATCCGAGTTCGCTGGCGATAAGGGCCATGGGAAGTGCCCAGATGAAGGGAAAAGCGAGCAGCAGGATGAGTGTGAGGCCCGGTCCTGAGGAGGACACCATCTCTTCGATGCCAAAAGAGCCACCGGAAACAAAGATATAGATCATGAAAAACGCGCTGAATAGCGGCACGCGGGTGCGTTTTAGCGTGTTGTCAGCGCCGTCAGGTGAAGTGTGTTGCTGCAAGGTCAGCCCCTTGTGCCGTCATCTGCCTATGGCGATATGTCTTTTAAGCACAGGAACCCGCTTCATATCACCATGCGGTGTGAGCAGTATAGTACGGCCTGCCGCTGAGAAAGCGACTTCAGTTCGCCGCGTCTTGGCGGCCAAGGTAATGGGGGTGTTAGTTCAGGCTGGCTTCTAACGAATGAAGGTACCAGTGCACGAACTGCTGCAGGGTAAATTCGAATTCTGGATGGTAGGGCCCAGGCTCGAAAAATCGCGAGTTCACGCCTGCTGCATTGCGCGTAATGATGTACTCATCCTCGAGCGTTGTGTGGTGCCAGAGCCAGGTCAGCTTATCGACCTCGTAATCTTGGCCTTCTTGTGCGTCGTCGCGCACGAACCAAACCAGCTCCATCTCTGTTTCGGTCCGTGAGCGGGGAATAAAGCGATACAGCACACAATGATCCGGGTAGTTGAGCATGAAGGTCAGTGGGCCCATCTGAAAATCACCCACGCCACCGTCGTAGGCCTTGATATTACCCATGAGCGGTGCAACCGGCTGTCCGTCCTTGCTTCCTGTCACGAACCCGTCAAATAAGCCATATCGCATCGTGTGCGCGCACGCACCGAAGCTCGGTGCATCTAGATAGATCTCCGTGTGTTCCTTTGAGATTCCAGGCACTCCCGTAATCTCGTCGGCGCGCTCTAGCATCTTTGCCACGACCGGCGCTGACTGCTCATCCAGATCTTTCAGAGTATGGAGGCGGGCATAGGCCCGATGTGACGTTGCGCAGTGATAACACTCAAGATAATTCTCAATCGCCAGCTTCCAGTTGGCTTCGACCCGATAGGTTTGTCGATGAGCGATCTTTGCGTGTTCAAGATCGTAGGCCCCGAGCGGTTCACGGATATTGTTGAGTGACGCGACTAGGTCGCCAGCGTCAGGGTCGCAGTTAATAAACACCAGCCCCATGTAGGTGACACATTTGACGGGTTTTAGGCCGTGCGCGCTGGCATCGAAATCCGGCATCACGTGTGTTTCGCGTGCGACCTTCAGTGAACCGTCAATGTTGTACACCCAGCCGTGATAAGGACACACGTAGGTTTTTCGGTTGCCGCTGGACGCTTCACAAACTCTGGCTCCGCGATGGCGACAGATATTGTGCATCGCAGCAATTTCGTCGGTTTTGGTGCGCGCGACGATGATCGAGTCCTCGCCTATCTCAATCAGCTGATAATCGCCGACCGACGGAATCTCGCTAACGTGCAGCGCATAGATCCAGCTCTTAAAAATGAGGTGCTCGAGCTCCTGCTCATGAACCAGATGTGAGCGATAAAAATAGGGGTCCATTGCATGGTGAGGCCGAACTTTTTCGGCCTCCAGCTTGTCGCGCATGCGCTGGAAAGAATCGTCTACGGAAGTCGCAATGGTCTGCATGACGTCTCTCGAAAAAAGCGAATAATCAATGGGGCGGCGCAGGCGTTTGCCAGCGTTTGGGTGACTTGAAGATGGGCGCATCAATCACCTTGCAGGGGGCGAGCAAGCGCGTCCAATGAAGCTCGCGCTGGTAATAGATTTCGGCGACCAGCTCATCTCCTACTGCACCATGGGGCATCTCGATCTGAGCATAAGCGATATTGGCTTTCGCGGTTGGACACCACGCGGCAGAGGTCACGGTGCCGACCTGCTTGTCGCCTTTGAGAATAAAGGAGTGCTCAGCAGGCTTATTGCCCTCCACATCGAGCATGGCAAAACGGTATCGCGACCCGTTGGCTTGCTCTTTCAGTAGCGCTGCCCGGCCATTGAAAAGCGGTTTTGAAAAATCCACTAGCCAACCCAAACCCAGCTCGAACGGGCTGCGTGTGCGACCGACACGAACCACTTCTTCTGCCGGCATGAAGTCGACGTTGGCCTGGAGAAATCCTGCCTCAATGCGCGCGAGTTCCAAAGCGTACGAGCCGATTGGTTTGATCAGATAGTCATGGCCTCGATCAAAAAGCTGGTCCCAGAGTGCCTCGGCAGTTTCGGGAGGTACCCAGACCTCGTATCCCAGATCACCGGTAAATCCGGTTCGACTGACCATCATTGGTTGACCTTCAAAGGTGTAATGCGCAATCCCGAAGGGCTTCAACTGGTTTAGATCGGTACATCCGAGCAGCGTGAGCACCGTGCAGGAAGTCGGGCCTTGCACGGCCAGCCCCGCTACGGCCTCTGATTCATTGTCGATGGTGACGTCGAATCCCAATTTATTCCAAGCAAGCCAATCATCTGCGCGCTGATAAGAGCAGATTCGATAGTCTTGTTCGCCCAGACGAAAGATCGTGCCATCGTCCATGATTTGGCCGTTGTCATCGCACCAAATGGCATAACCCACACGGTCGATACCGATTTTGCTGACGTCCCGGGTAATGAGTCGATCCAGATAGCGCTGTGCATCAGGTCCGGTGACGCGGTACTTGTTCATTGGAGAGAGATCAAATACCCCAGTAGTGCTGCGAACGGCGAAATACTCCAATTCCACGTCGAAATAGGCATTGGGGGTGGTGTACCCCATCCAGTTTCCCCAGTCGTTGAGATCACACATGGCCTCAACCCGGGAATGGAAAGGCGTGGTGAGTAGCATAGTGTCCCGGCTAATGTCGCTCATGACAGTGCTCCTCGCTTCAAAATTTCCTTGGCTGCATTGCGTCCGGGCAGCCCCTGTAAGCCCCCACCGGGGTGAGCACCGGCTCCACAAAGATAGAGTCCGTCGACTGCCGTAGCGTACTGAGTAGAGCCCGGAAAGGGTCTCATCATCAAAGCCTGGTCGATCGATAGCTCGCCATGATGCCAGCTACCGCCGGTCATGCCGTGAGAGGCCTCGAAGTCCGAGGGTACGACCAGCTCACTGGCGGTCACAAGTGAACCAATGCCCGGCGCGTAGGATTCCAACTCACTCAGTAACTGGCTCATCAGCTGCGGTCGGCCCGTTTCCCAGCCGATGTCAGGTGAGAAGGGCACGTAATGCACGATCGCGGTGAGGATATGCTGTCCCGCCGGTGCGAGTTCGGGGTCTTCTGCGGTTGGAATACTGATATCAAAAGTATGCAGGTCGCTCAGCTCCCGATATTTCATGGGGTTCAGCGCGCGCTCCATATTGTCCATGGAGGGCGTAATGACCAGCCGCTCGGCCAATTGCGCGTCTGAAAGGCCGCTAAAAGTCGGCAGGGCGCTCAGGGCAAGGTGGAGTTTGGCGGTGCCGCTTCGCGATCGATAGTGCTCAGCGCGTTTTGCCATGCCCGCTTCCATCTGGTGATATCCCAGCAGATCACGGAAAGTAGTAGTGGGGTCGGCACTGGAAATCACGACCTTTGCCGAGATGCTCTCACCTGAGGCGAGCTTGACCCCGCTGACCCGGTCGTCGGTTTTCACGATAGCGGTGACCGCCGCGCCCAACTTCAGTGTGGCGCCCTGCTTTTCAGCCGCCGAGGCCAAAGTTTTACCCAAGGCACCCATACCACCGATGACCTGAGTGGTGCCGGTTTGTCCGAGGTGTTCACCGGTTGCTCGGTGCAAGTAGCTGTAGACCGTATTGGGTGAGCGTGGCCCCATATTGGTGCCGGTGACGGCCTCGAGTGCGATAGTGCTCTTGAGTGCGGTATGGGTGAAATGCTCATTCATTACGTCATAAATATTGATCATGACGATACGCATCAGGTCCCGCAGTCGTTCGCGGCCTAGCAGCTTCAGATGCAAGCCCAGCTTCATCAGGGTCAGCCGATCAGTCCAGTTTTGCTCCACGAGTTTGGGTGGTCGGCTGCGATACAGCGTTGTCATCAGTTTGGCGAAGCTCCGCACCATCTTTCGGAAATCGCGGTAGGCGGCCTGATCGACCGCATCAATGCCGGCACCCGTGACGTGGTCGCCATCCAATATCAGATGGTCGCTGTCGGGCTGCAAAGAGATGGTCGCTTTGGCTTTGCCAAGTCGCAAACCAGCCCCCTTGAGATCAAGATCTTTGACGATGCTTTGATCAAACTGGGAGAGCCATTGTGCGCAGTCTGAAACGTTGAATCCCGGCGTGAATTCGCGAGTACTCGCACAACCACCGGGCTCGTTTCGGCCGTCAACAACGAGCACCTGCTTGCCTGCTTTTGCAAGGTAGCTCGCGCACACCAATCCATTGTGTCCGGCGCCAATGATTACCGCATCATAATCAGTCATCGGCATAGCCTCCCGGTACGGTGTTGGGCCGTTTCAAATCGGCCAGAATTTCGCGCGCCGCATTGGCTCCCGGCGCGGCCATCACGCCGCCTCCGGGGTGCGTACCTGAGCTGCACATATACATGCCCTTAATGGGTGATCGATATTGGGCGTATCCAGGGAAGGGGCGATTGAAGAGCAATTGGTCGAAGGTGAGCTCGCCCATAAAGATATTGCCCTCCGTCAGTCCGACCTCCGCTTCAATTTCCCGGGGTGTTCGCGTCTCGCAGTGGAGGATGAGATCCCGGAAGTTGGGACTGTAGTTGGAGATCTGGTCAATGACAGACTTCTCGAAGCCGTCTTTGTCTTCATCAGTCCACTCTCGGCCTTCGACCTTTGGCGGTGCATATTGCACAAAGACTGACATCATGTGCTTGCCGGGCGGTGCCATGGTGGGATCCGTCAGCGAGGGGATCATCATGTCCAGGTAAGGATCTTTAGACCACGTTCCCGCTTTCCAGTCGTCGTAGGCTCGTTCCTGGCGCTCAAGCGAGTCACTGAAGTGGAGGTCACCGGCCATCAGCCGGTTGCGGGGATCGAGACCGTTGAACACGGGCAAGCCATCCAGTGCGATATTCAGCTTGCCTGAGGAGCCCCTGATCTTAAAGTTGCGCGCCTTTTTCAACACGTCTTTGGGCAAATCAGACGGGTTGGTGATATCGAGGAAGGTGCGCTTAGGGTCCAAATTCGATACGACAATCGGCGCTTTATACTCGGTGCCATCCTTCAAAGCGACGCCGGCCGCCTGGCCGTTTTTGACGATGATTTCATCCACATTAGCGTCACAGATAATCTCGCCACCATATGACTGAAATGCCTTTGATAACGCGTCGGCAATGGCACCCATCCCGCCACGCGCGAAGCCCCAGGCACCGACATTGCCGTCGACATCACCCATGTAGTGGTGGAGCAATACATAGGCGGTACCGGGCGAGTAGACACCCAGTGCCGTACCAATGATGCCACTGCCCGCCATGTGGGCTTTAATGACATCGGTTTCGAAATATTCATGCAGATAATCGCCGACACTCGCCGTCCAGAACTTGATCGTATCGAGCAACTTTTCTTCGCCCAGATCCATAAAGGAGCGCGCGAACTCAAGCAGATCGCGGAGGTCACGGGGTTTCATCGACGTGGGATCCGGCGGCGTCCGCATGAGGTAGGGCCGAATCAGTTTGGTCTGCAGGCTGGTATCAGCGGCATAGCGGTCGTAGGCGTTGGCATCGCGCTTGGAGTGTCGCGCCATTTCCCGGTAGTGACGATCGTGATCGCTGTAGTTGCCAAAGTGGTCGCCATTTCGCATAAAGGTGGCGCCGCCACCAAATGAGACCACCTGTAATCCATGGCGCGGTAACTCGAGGTCCCGGGTAATTTCAGGTCGCAGCAAACTCGAGACATAAGAACAATTTGAGTACCACCACCCTTTGTGGAGCTCCCGGCTGACGGTCGCGCCGCCGATGTAAGGGTTGCGCTCCAGCACCGCGACTTTGAGCCCGGCCTTGGCGAGATAAGCGCCGTTGGTCAGGCCGTTATGGCCTGCACCAATCACAATGGCGTCGTATTGGTTCACTGCACTCTCCGGTGAGTCGAAACGGACTGAAATATTGCCATGATAGCGGGTGAGCGTCCACCCAGAATGAATGAATATTCATTCTTTCGTTGAGACTTCAATAGCAAGCCTTTAGACTCAGGCGTATTCCAATGAAGAGCGAAGGCATGAGTGACGCATCAGGCGTGATGACGGAGGAGGTACCTCAGGCCATCGGCAAAAGGCGCCAGATCCGCCCGAGAGCGGAGCGCCGCCAGCAGTTGATTGATGCCACTATCCGCTGTATCGCCCAACACGGACTCTCAAAGGTCACGATGCAGATGGTGACCAGCGAGGCGGGTCTCAGCGTGGGCATCGCCAATCTTCATTTTCAAAGCAAAGACAATCTACTTAAAGAGACGCTCCGGTTTGTCGCCGAGGAGTACCATGGCGGTCAGATCGAGATCATGGAGGGGTCAGATATCCCCGATTTGGGGGAGAGGCTGGACGCGTTGCTCGATTTCCAATTAGGACGCGGTGTGACTCAGCGTCAGAAAATGTCGGTGTGGTTTGCCTACTACGGCGAAGCGGGTGCGCGCCCGGTTTATCAAAAGATTGTGTCCACCGTTGACCGGCTTGCCGCACAGAAGTTGGAGACCCTGTTTGCTGAAATTATTCAGCAAGGCGGTTATACCGATGTTGAAGCTCGAGAGCTGGCTACCGGTTACTCCGCTTTGATCGATGGATTGCACCTGGGGCTTCTGGTTACGCCTCGCGAATTGACCAAGCGTCGCGCCCGTGCAGTGGCAAGAGATTTTCTTCGCAGGGCATTCCCCAAGCATGTTGGTGGAGTTGCGCTGCGCAGCACGGTGTTTAGTCAGCGCTGAATCTTGGTCGGCGGAATATAGTCAAAAATAAAGTTAATCCGGCCTTCGTTGCCCTTGTTCATCACACTGTGTTGTTTCTGATTATTGATTTCGTAGACATGACCGATGGGCATTTTTTGAGGCCGACCGTCGATCATGAAGCGCACCCTCGGATTGGTATAAATCGGAATATGAATGCGGTGCCCGTGGTGGAACGAGGGGTGCTTGTCGGTATGGGGTTTGATGATGCCCCCTGCCTCAAGTCTGGCGGCCATAGCGCGAATGATTGTGCCACCGGGAGGGTAGTGGTCTTCCAGAATTTTGTGCATGAGCGGCACGGCCTCTTCTGCAAGAAGATCCCAGCCCTGATCCTTGGATACCTCAATATTGGGCCAGCCCTCGCCGTCGGTAAATACCAGTACGATTGATTGTGTGTGTTGGTGAACTTCGTACTCGAGTTGACGGAACTGATTTCCCCACCAAGCTTCTTGGGGGAGCCCAAGAATCTTGGCCTTCAGTGGTTCGATATCGTAAGGGCCGAGATCTTTGATGGGTACGTCGATATCCATGGTTTAGGCCATTGAGGTGGTCTGTGAGAGTGTTGATGATGGCGAAGTCATGCCTGTGGTTCAACCTAATGCTCGATAGCCTCGGGTGATTTTACGATTTTGCCTGCCTTCATCACTACGTCAACGTGACGAAGGACCTTGCCGTCTTCAAGCGGATCGCCCCGAACTGCAATCAGATCGGCGCTTCTACCGGACGCGATGGCGCCCACTTCATGGGCCAGACCCATATGCGCCGCCGCGATAGAGGTGGCCGACTGAATTGCATCCATCGGTGTCATGCCGCGTTCGATCATGATGGCGAACTGCCAACCACCCATATCGTGAGGCAGCACCGCTGCGTCTGTCCCGTAAAGCAGCGTCACACCCTTCTTATATGCCTTTTCAAAAACGATTCTTTGAGCTTCTGTAGTGTCGGCATTGCGCTGCAGGAACACTTCGGGGTAGCCCTGTTCCCGACCAATAGTGTCGGTATAGGTCCCGTTATAAACATCCATCGAGAACGCGACACCGCTGGCTACTGCGAGATCAATGGTGCTGTCTTCAAGAAGAGACGCGTGCTCCAGTGAGTCGACACCGGCCAGTATTGCGTCCTGTCCAGACTGGTCGCTGTGGACATGTGCGGTCACTTTTTTGCCATAGCGTTTGGCCACCGTCACGACTGCCTCAATATCGGCTCTCGTCATTTCCGGCGCACCCGGCGCGGTGCCGACCGAGAAAACTGCACCCGATGCAATGACCTTAAGAAAGTCCGCTCCCGCCAGAATCGCTGCCTCGGCCCGCTCGGCAAATTCTTCAGGCGTGCGGCCAATGCCTTGCTGCGATTCGCCAGGAATTCGATCCGTAGGAATCTCCGGGAAGGTGAGATCACCTCCACCTCCAGGGACCGTGAGATAAGGTCCCGCAGTCTGGATACGTGGGCCCAGCGCTTCGCCCTGTTGAATCAGCGATCGCGCGCGATACACGGTGTCTGGAAACCAGGCGCCCACATGGCGCACTGTCGTAAAGCCAGTGAGTAAAGTGGTTTCTGCGTTATCCAATACGAGCTGCAGATTTTCCTCGCGTGTTCTTCTTGCATACACGCTGTAATCGACCGAGTCCTCGGGGTTACTATCAAAATGAACATGAGTATTGATGAGCCCAGGAAGACAAGTGAAATCGGATAAGTCGGTCACAGTGTTCGAATGAGTGGACTGTGGACTCTGATCGAAATCCTCTACCGCCACTATCCGCCCAGCCATGATTGTGATTCGCTGATCGCGAAGAGGCGCGTCGGAGAGGCCGTCTATGAGGATGCCACAGCGCAGAATGGACTGGGCCGGCAGATCGTCCGGACTAGAAGTATTCTCGGCAGAAGAGGTTGATAGGTCGTGACAGCTCGCGCACATGAGCAGCAGTAGGACGGGTATGAGAATCAGCGATCGCGATGAGGTCAGCATAAACATGTGCGGTCTTGGATAAGCCGGCCTCATGTATTCTGATGCCGATGTCTCAGATATACGAGAGTGTAAATAGCTAAGGCGCCTGCGGATGCCAAAGCACACAGCACAAAGACGCCATCGAACCCCCAGCCTAGCTCTAGCATGACTGATGCGGCGAAGGGGCCTGCAGTTTGCCCAAGACCCTGTGCTCCGGGAATAAAGGCTGCAGCACTGCCCGTACGATCGGCAACCGAAACTCCTCCCATTTGGTAAACGTCAATAAAGATCCATAGAAAATTGAACATCGCGACGCTAAAGACAAATAAGGCGGCGGTAATTTTTACCGCCAGTAATCCTGCTGCCAGAACCATTAGGACGAAGGTAAAGAGCAGGGGACGGTCATAGTCGAATCGTTTCAGAGTCCACATGGCGACAAAACAGCCGACAAAAGAGAGCAGGACACTCCAGGCAATGACCTGCGCTGACCAATCTCCGTCAAGTCCTGCTGCTTCTGCGGCCAGTTCAATATTCGACCAGTAAGCGCCAATGTTGATGTAGGCGATCACGATCGCGCCAATCCCAACCCAAGCCAGCAGGGGAGGTCTCTGCTTCTCGCTTGATGCTTCGATTATGGGCGCCGGGGCGCTGGTCTTTGGAATAAGTCGCACAAAGGGCAGCGTGACGACATAGGTGGCGATAAAGAAGAGATAGACACCGTTCATGCTTAGGTGCGGAATGAGTTGCAGCTCTAAAAATTGCGAGATCGCAAATGCCAGCAACATCCAGTTGAACGCCTCGCGCGGCTTGGAGTGCGCGCCGAGTCCTGCTACCGCGACGGCGGTATAAAAACCGGATCCCAGTCCGGCGACGAAACGCAGTATCAGTGTCATCTGATAATCCACGTATTGCGTGCAGAGGCTGTTGGCGGCGATCGCCAATGCGATACCGAGATAGGTTAGCGCTTGCCTATCCCAAGTTCGAATGAGTGCACTGGTCATTACCGCCCCAATGAACAAACCCAATAAATCAGCAGAGGCGACTCGATTAACCTCAACCTGGCTGAAACCGAGCTGATCGACCCAGGCGCCATTAATAGCTGGCAGTGCGACTAGCACACTGTAGCCCACCAGCGTCATGAACAGGCTCAGCATGTACGGCCCCTTCGCGTCAAAGGGGTTGGGTTGGGTCACTTGGGGAACGTTGGCGTCACTCACGAATTACTCCGGATAGTTTCATGCCGGATGCCCCCGGCAAGCCGGGTTACTCTCGCACCCGACTGTCTCAATAGCAACGGGTGTTAGTGCCGCATGAATCTGGCACACTTTGCACAAGTTTTCTATGCACCCTGTGCGCTTGCTGTGAGACCGCGTGAATGAATAATCAAAATCCGAGAGCCGCGTTTGAGCGCACGGTTGAGTTGTTAAAAGGGGGTGCTCGTCAGGAAGCAGAAGCCTTGTGTCGGGATATGCTGGAGCGAGATCCAGGCGACATCAACTTTGTATCGCTTTTGGGCTCGATTCTGGCATCCCGGGGTGCACACGAGGAGGCGGTCAGTCTGCTCAGTCGTGCGGTAAAGGCCGCTCCGGGGCATGCCAAGGCCCAAGAAGATCTGGGAACCCTGTTACTGAACCTCGATCGCGCGGAAGAGGCTCTGTCTCATCTGGAGCGAGCCCAGGAGCTTCGGCCTCCTCATGCAGCATTGTTAAGCAAACTGAGTGCGGCCCACCAACGACTGGGCCGCAGTGGTAAAGCAGATGAATTGCGACGAGATGCAGCCTCGCTGTCACCGACACAAGCTAAGCTAGACGAGGCCACTCGTTTATTTGTAAAAGGCCAATTTCGGGAGTCCGAAAAGCTGGCGCAGGAACTGGTGCGCGACAACCCACACGATGTGAACGCGGCGCTGTTGCTCGCGCGGTTGGCGATGATGGCGAATTGCTACGACGATGCCCAAAAAATTCTTGAAAAAATCATCGAAACACAACCAAGGTTTATGGCTGCCTGGCATGATCTGGGTACCGTGCTAAAAGAATTGCATCTCTACGAGGAGGCGGTGGACGTACTCGAAAAAGCCCTGAGTCTCGACCCCAAAAACGCGCTCACGAATTACTACCATGGTGCGGCACTTGCTATGGCGGCAAGGCCAGCAGATGCGGTGAGTTCCTATCAGCGCGCAGTCAGTATCGACCCGGAATTACCTGGCGCGCATATCGGTCTCGGTCATGTGTTGAAGACGATAGGAGATCAAGAAGGTGGAATCGAGGCTTATCGTAAAGCAATCGACTTGAGGCCCAACTTTGGCGAGACCTATTACAGCCTGGCAAATTTGAAGACATTTCGCTTTACAGAGCAGGATGTTGTGCGAATGAGCGAGCGTCTTGCGAACGAGTCTCTGCCGGTTGAGTGTCGCGTGCACTTCGCTTTCTCACTGGGTAAGGCGCACGAGGATCAAAAGGACTACGATCAGGCTTTTGAATATTATTCTCGCGCCAATCAGCTACACAGAGATACGATCGCTTACGACCCGGTTCAAACAGGGGTCGCGCACGAGCGGATGCGGCATATTTTTAATGCGCCATTTTTTCAGGGTCTTGGCACCGATGAGGGCTGTCAGCAAGCGGACCCCATCTTCATTGTTGGACTGCCGCGCTCGGGGTCCACTTTGCTTGAGCAGATTTTGGCCAGCCATTCTCAGGTAGATGGAACAAGCGAGCTGTCTGATATTTCGATGATCGCGCAGGGGCTGACACAGCCTCGCTCGGGGCAGGTCTTCCCTCAGTGTATGACAGATCTGTCGGAGCAAGCGATTGCGGCGCTGGGGGAGCAATACCTTAAGCAAACCCGCAGGCATCGAGGTGCTGCGCCATTTTTTACCGACAAGATGCCCAATAATTTTGCGTACGTTGGCTTCATCAAGACCATCTTGCCGAATGCCAAGATTATTGATGCTCGCCGGCACCCCATGGACAGTTGTTTTGGTTGTTTCAAACAACATTTTGCCCGGGGGCAGACCTTCACCTATGACTTATTTGAGCTTGGAGAGTTTTATCTCGAGTATTGCGAGTTGATGGACCACTGGGACAGCGTATTGCCGGGAGCAGTACTCCGCGTGCAGTATGAGCATGTTGTTGCTGATCTTGAGACTCAGGTGGAGAGGATTTTAGAATTTTGCGAGCTGCCTTTTGAGGAGAGCTGCGTGAACTTTCACGAAACCGAGCGCGCGGTGCGAACAGCGAGTTCCGAACAGGTGCGTCAGCCCATTTACTCTGGCTCTGTCCAAACGTGGACACGTTATGGTTCCCATCTTGATAGTCTCAAGGAAATATTGGAGCCAGTGTTCCCAGATCTGTCAGGGCTCGAAAAATGATACGGCGATTGCCGAAGCTGATCGCCTCCTCGGTGGTGAGAGGGTCGCAAAAAGGCCAAAGCCACGGAGGGGTGTACCTGATTGACTTCGATGAGCACTCTGTGGAGCAGAAGATCGATTGGAATACGGGCGACATCGACTTTACGGGGCGGGGCTGGGATAGGGGACTGCGTGGGATAGAGTTCACCGAGGATGCGATCTGGATTGCCGCCAGCGATGAATTGTTCTGCTATTCACCTGATTTTGAGCTAACAGCCTCGTATCGTAATGAGTACCTCAGGCACTGCCATGAAATCAGTCGCCGGGATAATTTGCTGTTTTTGACCTCGACGGGCTTCGACTCGATCTTGGCCTTTGATCTCAATAAAAGACACTTCGCATGGGGCCTGTACCTGTCGAAGAATGGGCAGGATTGGGTGGGCCAGGCCTTTGATCCCAGAACGCGGGGAGGGCCAGAGTTTGTCAATTCTTATCACCTGAACATGGTCCGTGTGGACGCCGACGGAGTGTCATTCAGCGGCCTTAATACGCAGGCGCTGCTGGCGCTGTCATCAGATATGTCGATCAATGAGATCTGCAATCTGCCTAGAGGGTGTCATAACGCAATGCCCTATAAAGAAGGCATTATTTTCAACGACACCGGCTCGGATGTGGTTCGCTATGTTGCTCGAACGGGCGCGGGGGTTGCGGTTCCAGTCCCCACATTTTCTGACGAGGAGCTCGAGTACCGGGGTGTTGACGACTCTCGTATCGCGCGGCAAGGATTCGGGCGCGGCTTGTGTGTCATCGATGACCGGCTGGTAGCGGCCGGATCGTCGCCGTCGACGATCTCCGTTGTGGATATGACAGAGGGTAAACGCGTTACCGCGGCTAACCTCACTATGGATATCCGAAATGCGATCCATGGTTTGGAGTTGTGGCCTCAGAGTTGGTACTGAAACAGGCAATAAAAAAGGGCGCGTTGCGCCCTTTTAGCCCTAACGCAGTTCAGTTTAGAAGAAACGCCTTAGAGAGAATGAAAAGCTTCTGGGTCGAATGACCGTAGAGGAATTACGTCCCCAGAACTGATCAAAGTCGCTAGAGTCTTCGTATGAGATACCGCGCTCGTCGCCCAGGTTACTGAACCGGGCTTGAGCCTGCCATTTGTCTAATTCAAAGGACACCACGAGGTCTGTAATATCGTAGTCCCCTTGAACCATTTGAGGCGAGGTTGCACTATCTGTTAACTGATTGAGTGATTCACCAACGAAACTGTGTTGCAGCCTGATCAGACCTGTCCCACCGAACATATCGATGCCTGAAAGCTCTGCGTAAGCGTACCAACTCAGGTCCGCGAACAGCGGCAACGCCTGCGAAGGTTCCAGCCCCGACGGAACTGACCCGCCGATAGCTCGTGGCTCGTCATAGAACTGAGCGGCGGACACTTCGGCCTCCGAGATATCGGTCATATTAAAGCCAACTTCCAAATTCTCGCCGAGCAGGGCCACGAGCTCGATGTCATAGCCCTTGACCGTTGCATCGCCGACATTACCCACCACAATCTGGAACGGAATATTGGGATATTCACCGCCACTTAGGACCCCAAGCGTGTTACTTGGGTCGGTGACCTCGATCTGCATGTCCTTCCACTTCATCGTGTAGTACATGGCATTCAACATAATGCTGCCATCCAGCCAAGTGGATTTCAGTCCAAACTCCGTGTTTTCGAGGATGTCTGATTCGTAATTGACTGGCAGTGTCGGTCCGCCAAGATCCAAGCCACGGCCTCTGTTTGTGCCGCCGACGCGGAAGCCTTCGGAGTAAACCGTGTAAAGCATCACATCGTCATTCACGTTAAATTCGAGACCGTACTTCGGGATGAAACCATCATCATTGGCCTGGCGGTCCGGCAGCTGTCGGTCGACACGCGCATCCGGTCTTTCAACGGTGTAGCTCAGTTCGCGCTCTACCTCATACCAACGGCCTCCCAGCAATGCCGTGAGCTTGTTGTCAAAAAAGCTGATATCGATTTCACCGAACACTGCCTTGTCGGTTCTATCGGTTCCCTGAAAAGAATTCCACCATGCGTCAGTGGGAGCTAGGCCGGGATAGTAGGCGCTCCATGTTTCAAATGCGGGAGAGTTACGATAGTCATCGACGTACGTGTAAAAGTCCCAAAACTCTTCAGATTCCTGCCAAAACCCACCCAGCGTCCAGTCGATTCGGTCAGTGGAGCCAGCCAGACGAATTTCCTGAGTGAAGCTGTCAGCTTCGGTGCTATTAGTCAAATACCCCGTGGGATCTAGACCAAAGTCGTAAGTTGCGTACCCGTAATAAATACCGAAGGAGTAGTGGAAGTAAGCTGCATACGACTGCGTGTCATTAGCATAGAAGAGCTCGCGATCGTAGTAAGACGTGGCTGATACGAGCTGCGCAAACCCGAGGTCACCTTCAATAACCAAACTGGTTTGGATCCATTCGTCCGTTCTGATTTCTTTGTTGAATTTAACGGTCTGCAGGTCGCCAACACTCGGATCATAGTCGTTGTAAGCGTCTGCCTCTAAATCTTGGTAGTTGGCCGACGCTGTCACAGTCCAATTATCGTTGACTAACCAACGAATAGCGGCCCGCCCGCCCATCCATTCGACTTCATTAATGTCGTCATCTACTGCACCGCTATTCGTTTTCTGCCCACCTAAACCGGTACCGAACTGGTTGTCTAAGATGGTCGTGCCCAGCACGTTATCGATGTATCCCGCATCAGTAGCACTGAAACCCGATAGACGAATCGCGACGCTGTCGCTGAGCGGAATGTTTACCGTGCCGTCGATTTCATAGCTCGTGCCACCGTTTTTAGTCGTTGAAGCGCCGCCCCCAATATTGGCCTCAAACCCGCTAGGGTCAGGTTTATTGGTAATTACTCGGATCGCCCCACTCTGCGATGCTGCACCGTAGAGCGTGGACTGGGGGCCAGCCAGCGCCTCAATGCGCGCTAGGTCGACCGGGTACATGTCAGGCGCGTATGAGGTTTGTGACATTGGTTGCTCGTCGAGGTAGACCGCAGCGGTAGGATCGACCAAGAAGCCGCCGCCATCACTTACGCCACGGAAGACAATGGTGTTGACCCCCGGCGTTTGGGAGGTGACGTTCAATCCGGCCACCTGGCGCGAGAAATCTTCCAGCGTTGTGATGCCCTGCTTTTGAATATCCTCTCCCGAGATGGATTGCACCATCATCGGAATGTCCTGTGAGGACTCAGCCCTTTGGCGCGCCGTCACCACGACTTCTTCGAGCTCTGCACTCCAGCTGAGACCGGCACTGCCAGCCCCAATCGCCGCTGCAACGCCGGCTACGATTGTCTTGCGATGAAAACTAATGGGACGCACTTTTGAGTTTACTGCCACGGTCTGCTCCTCCGTTCCCGCTGATCACGGTATCTAAGTTCGCGACTGCCCACATAGTGCGCGCAATCGCCCTTAGGTTATTGGTTTAATCTTTTCCAATGCATAAGATATATCAGTTGCAAGCCTCCAGCAACTGATCTGAGCACTGTCTTATGATAGGTAACGTGGGGTAATAAGACTCGAAATAGAAGCGAAATAGCGATGTCCTTCTCTCAATGGTGGCCGCTTGCGCTAGTTTGCCTGTTGGGCGCGATGTCTCCCGGACCCAGTCTGGCGGTCGTTGCGCGCCATTCTATGAGGGGCGGAATACTCGCTGGCAGCCTTTGCGCTGTGACACACGGCATCGGCATTTTCCTTTGGGCAATCCTGATGGTCAGTGGATTGGGCGCCCTTTTGGTGGCACAGCCGGCATGGTTTGATGCGATACGGGCGCTAGGAGCCCTGTTTTTACTGTATCTCGGGGCGCGAGCACTGCTGCAGAATATCGAAGAAGCCGACGTGGTCTTTGGCAATACCGAGGACAGAGCTCGAGCCGGTTGGGAAGGTCTTCTCATCGCGCTGTCCAATCCCAAGATCGCCGTTTTCTTCGCCGCGCTGTTCAGTCAGTTCATCCAGCCGCAGGCGACCCTGACGGAGAAGCTGATTATTGCCGCGACTGCCGCACTCATCGACGCCCTCTGGTATGTCTTGGTTGCCGTCTCACTGTCTCGCACCATCGTCACTCAGCGCTTTCAGGAACACGCGTCCTTGTTGAATAAGATGTTTGGGGCAATACTCGTTGTGCTGTCGCTAACGGTGTTCTGGTCCCTCTGGTAAATCTGATCGGTTGAGGCCGGCCGCTCGAACAACAAGACAAAAAAGGGGGTCGAACATGGCTGTGCGCTGGCGTATCGCGATTCTGTTGGCGGTCATTACCACCATCAATTACATCGATCGATCGGTCTTTGGTGTGGTGGCGCCGATGATTCGGGAGCAGTTTGACATTGGTGATGCCGACTATGGGCTGATCACCAGCGGGTTTCTGCTTGCCTACGGCATCGGCCAACTGATATCCGGCCCGCTCATCGATCGGCTTGGAACCAAGCGTGCGTTCAGCGTCGCCGCGGTCTTCTGGAGCGTCGCCACCATATTGCACGCCTTGGGGCGAGGGCTTTGGAGCTTCTTCGCGCTCAGAATCTTGCTGGGCCTCGCAGAGGCCGCTAACTTTCCCGCAGCCAGCAAGGCAGTGGCTCAGTGGTTTCCCGCCAATGAGCGCTCCACGGCGGTTGCGATCTTCATGTTGGGTGCCGGACTCGGTGCCATTATCACTCCGCCACTGACGGTTTGGACTCTGCAAACGCTCGGTTGGCAATGGGCCTTTATCATTCCCGGTTCACTGGGGCTGGTTTGGGTATTCCTGTGGCAGCGGTGGTATCACTTGCCCGAGACACACCCCACGATCGAACCCACCGAAAAAGCGCTGATACTGGAGCAACGCTCCAATCAGCAAAGTCAGGGCAGTTGGACAGCACTGCTGAGCTATCGGGAATTTTGGGGCATTCTCATTGCTCGGGTGGTGAGCGATTTTCCGTTCTATTTTTTCCTTTTCTGGTTGCCACAGTATCTGATTGATGTGCGGGGCTTTGATCTCCGCGCTATTGCGATGTTTGCGTGGTTACCCTGGGTGGCAGCCGATCTTGGCGCGCTCACCGGTGGCTCATTGAGTTCGGCGCTGGTCACGCGGGGATACACGATTAATCGCGCGCGCAAAACAGTGATCTGGCTGGGTGCGGTATTAGTTGCCCTTGCAGTGATCCCTGCCTACTACACAGCGTCGAGCGCCTTGGCGCTGGCGCTCATCTGTTTTGGCTTGTTTGCTATTCAGGTCAAAGGGTCGGTGTTCTTCACGCTTCCTACCGATCTTTTCCCGGCGGATCGGGTGGCGACGGTCTGGGGTGTGTTTGGCGCGGTGGGAAGTCTGGGCGGAAGCCTGCTGGGTTTGCTGGCGGGCTACCTGATTCAAGAGGCAGGCTATGAAAGTGTCTTTCTCATGATCGCCAGTCTTCATCTGATCTCGGCGCTACTGCTGCAGGTCTTCGTGCCCAAAATTGACTTGGTTGCGCGATAACCCAGCAGCCGCTGTAGATCCGGCAGAGCCGACGTTAAGGGGAGACAGAGGCCGAGACGAGTCGCGAAATAGGGTCTCTACGAGAGTGGCCTCCCCTAAAGTGACCCGATGACCTCGCTCAGCGCCGCGAGGTATTGGGCACCGACGGCGCCATCAATCACGCGGTGGTCGCACGACAGGGTGGCATTGAGCACGGTAGCGATACGCTGCTCTCCGTCGTCTATCACCACTTTTTGGGTCGCTTTACCNAGGGCCAGGATCGCNCCCATGGGCGGATTCACGATCGCCGTGAATTGCGTGATGCCATACATCCCGAGATTCGAGACAGTGAACGATCCTCCAGAGATATCCTCTTTGGTCAGCTTGCCGCTTTGCGCTTTGTCTGCGAGTTCAGCGGTTGCCGCAGATATTTCGGCCGGCGATTTTGTGTCCGCGGCGTATAGGGTCGCCGAATAGAGTCCATTATCGGTTGCGATTGCGACGGAGACATTGGCGGCGCTGAACTGATGAATATCATCNCCNACCAGATTGACGTTGACCCGNGGCTCTNTGATTAGCGNCTGCGCCACACACCAAACGATCAGGTCGTTAACGGAGACNTTGACCCCNTCTTCTTCGTTCAGTTTGGCGCGATGTGTGAGCAAGCCATCGAGCTCGTATTCCGCTGTGAGGTAGAAGTGAGGAATCGTTTGCTTGGCTTCGGTCANGCGCTTAGCGATGGTTTTGCGAATGGGGCTGAGCGGGATGACTTCNACNCCCTCGGGCGCTCCGGTGGTGCCGCCAGCAGCGGCCTTTACATCTTCGTCTGTAATGCGACCNCGCCGACCGGTGCCNGTTACTGTGCCCAGATCCACTCCNAGCTCGTCGGCTAGCCGACGCACGCTAGGGGAAGAGCGCGTATAGGCATCCCCGGTTTGGGTGCTTTGTTGCGCTGCGGGCTGTGCAGCAGGGGTATCGGGCGCCGATTCCGGTGCCACCGCGCGGTGTTGGGCAATAAATTGGTCNATGTCGCCGTCTGCGACGCTCGCATCGGCAATGATCCCAAGCAGTGCCCCCACAGGATGGGCGTCGCCCGCAGGGACTAAGACACGCCGGAGCACGCCTGCGACGGGCGAATCCCAGACGTTGACGATTTTGTCGGACTCCATCTCAAAGACTTCGTCGCCTTTAGCGACCGCATCACCTTCCGACTTATTCCAGGCGGTGATGGTGCCTTCGACCATTTCAATGCCCCACTTGGGCACTGCGATGGGATAAATCTCGCTCACAACAATACTCCTAACAATTCAATGCCTTCAGGCGAGGGTCGCTTTGATCGCCGCAGTAATTTTATCTGCATCGGGCAAATACGCCGCCTCTAGTTCAGGCGAGAAGGGCGTTGGGCTGTGGGGCGCGCAGACTTGTTTGATGGGGCCTTTTAAGCTGCTGAAAGCCTTATCCGCGGCCAGCCCNGCAATATCNGCAGTCAGGCCACAGCGAGGAGGCGCCTCATCNACCACTACCAATCTCCCGGTAGCCCCGATTGATTCAAGAATCGCTGCTTCATCCAGGGGTGAAGTGGTCCGCGGATCAATCAGGTCGCAGCTGATGCCATCGGCCGCCAGTGCATCGATCACTGCGGCTGCCTTGGGCACCATTTGTCCAAACGCCACCACGGTGACGTCGTCGCCCTCGCGGACAAAATTGGCCTGACCAAATGGAATGGTATACATCTCATCCGGTACTTCTGCCGTTTCTTGATAAAGCACCTTTGGCTCGAAGAACAGCACGGGATCATCGTCCTGAATCGCTGACAGCAGGAGCCCTTTGGCATCATAGGCATTCGAGGGAACCACGACCTTGAGCCCTGGAAANGAGGTCATGACTTGATACATCGCCTGACTGTGCTGCCCCGCCGCGCTAAAGCCGCCGCCGGCAGAAAATCGAATGACCGCGGGGCATCGGCTCTTGCCGCCAAACATGTAGCGAAATTTAGCCATCTGATTAACGATTTGATCCATGCAGACGCCAATAAAATCGGCAAACATAATTTCGGCTACTGGGCGCATCCCCACCAGTGCGGCGCCTGCTGCGGCACCGACAATGGCAGATTCAGAAATCGGCGTGTCGACACAGCGATCAGGCCAGCGATTGTAGATGCCAGTGGTCACGCCAAAGACACCGCCGACCGAGCCTACGTCGCCCGCACTGCCATTGCAGCCCGCGACGTCTTCACCAATNACNAAGACAGACTCGTCCTGCTCCATCGCTTGATGCAGGGCCTCGTTGATTGCGTCACGCATCGTTTTTTCAGGCATGGTATGTCTCCCCTTACGCCGTGGCGCCGTATTGAATATAGACATCTGCAGTGACCTGCTCTGGCGTCGGTCGTGCCGCCGCCTTGGCATCCACCACAGATTGTTCGATCTCCGCCATGACCTCGGCGTCGATAGCATCTAATTCTGCTTCACTGAGATCCCCTGAGGCCGCCATATGCTGACGAAACACTTTCAGTGGATCGTGGTTTTCGCGCAGATTTTCTAGCTCCCCTTCACCACGGTAGGCTTGTGGATCGCCTACAAAGTGGCCGTGATATCGCCCTTGCTCGGCGAAAACACCCGCCGGACCGTTACCTGCGCGGGCATGAGCGATGGCTTTGCCAGCGGCTTCATGCACCGCAAAGAAGTCTGCGCCGTCGGCAACGAAAACAGGGAAACCGAACGCTTCGGTGCGCGCCTTCAAGTCGTCACAACCCACGGCGTAGTCAATGTGCGTGTGCTCGGAGTAATAGTTGTTTTCTATGACAAAGACGGCGGGCACCTGTAGTACGACCGCCATATTCATGGCCTCGAAACAGGTGCCTTGGTTGACCGAGCCATCGCCAGAAAACGACACCGCGACCTTGCCATTTTTGCGAATTTTGGCCGCTAGCGCGGAGCCGACAGAAATCGGTGGGCCCCCAGCGACGATGCCGTTTGCTCCGAGGATACCTTTATCGATGTCTGCGACGTGCATCGAGCCGCCTTTGCCTTTGCAGAGACCCTCGGAGGATCCAAATAGCTCTTTCATCATGCCGGACACGTCGGCGCCCTTGGCAATGCAATGACCATGACCTCGGTGCGTACTAATAATCGTGTCGCTCTCGTCGAGGTGGGCGCAGACGGCAACGGCGTTGGCCTCCTGACCCGTATAGAGGTGGGTAAAGCCGGGAATTTGGCCATTCATGATTTCCGCATGCACGCGTTCTTCGAATTCGCGGATCGTTTTCATGGAACGATACGCATGCAACAGCTTTTCCTTTGGAATAGACACGGTCAGTCTCCTTGGGCGTTTTATTGTCGTGGCTCCCCCAGGTGGGGTGACATTTCACCAGGATAATGGCCCAAAGTGATGACCGGGCTGCAGGTTTCTGTCCGTGAGCGCAGTGGCAAGGTACCGCCGCCATGAAAAACAGTCAACAATGCTTTTTTTCTGCGCCGCAATTGCGGTGTCCAGCGCGTGGTACTGCGCAGGGGTCCCGGGTGCTTCGCAATGCGCTTTTTCTTACTGCCCGGTTAATAAAGGCGCTTGGGGAACAGCATATAGAACAGATCCTGAAACCTTTGCCAGCCGCTCCGGGCGGGCTGCCGACTGACAGATTCGGTGTCGTTGCTCCAGATGATTTGGTCGTTCTCGTTCAGGCTCACTTCCCAGCTGTTTGCAGCAGACGTGTCGAGGAGAATGGCTTGTGCCAGTTCTTCGGCGAGGCTTTTGCTGTCAATGATCGCAATCATCTCCGAATTCAAAAAGGCCGAGCGCGGATCGAGGTTGGCTGAGCCGATCACAGCAAAGCGCCGATCCATCACCAACGATTTAGAGTGCAGTCCCATGTAGCGCGCACTGATGGGGTGGGTATCGACTATCGATGTTTTGATCGATGCGTCGTACCTCGCCTCGAATAGGGATGCACCGGACTCCAGAATGGGCTTTCGCCAAACCTTGTAGTGGCTGTTCACCGCGGGGACATCATGCGATGCCAACGAATTAGTATGAATCGTCACTTCAGCGCCTGCCGCCACGAGATCGTCAAGCATCGCGACGCCCTGAGTCTCAGGGATAAGGTAGGCGTTAGTGACCAAGAGTTCGGTTTGTACCGTCGGCAGGTTCTGAGTCACCCAGTCAAAGACTTCGTTGCTGATGCCGCTCGAGCCGGGTTTGTCGGTCAGGACTTCGCTCGGGCCAAGGTGGAGTGAAGGCGTCAGCGCATCGAATTCTGATTCCCAGCTTCTCGCCGCGAGTGAAAATCGCTCCAGAGCCTCTGATTGTCTGAGCTCCCGCTCCATTGCAAGACGCTGGGTCGCGTAAATGTCCTCCGCCTTGGTTTGGGTGGAAGGGTCAGCAGTCATGACCCAGCCGCTGTTCCAGAATACGTCGAAAACGGATGACGTCTGCCTTGCCACGGGACCAAAACCCAGAACGTCTATATCGCGAAAATTAAAATGCGCGTTTAGCCCTATGTATTCATCGCCGATATTACGACCGCCCACTATGGTCGCGTGGTTATCAACCGTGAGCGATTTGTTGTGCATGCGGTGATTAAGTTGCTCAAATTCGGTAGCAAAATTCCAGCCACGCCCGATGAGATTGCGATTGCCGCTACTGTTGAATAAGCGCAGTGAGATGTTGGGATGGGCAATCATTAATGCGCCCATGCTGTCGCGGAGCTTCGCCTGCGATGGGCTGACCGCCAGCGTGCCGATATCATCGATAATGATGCGCACCTTAACTCCGCGATCAGCAGCCTCTAGCAATCTGCTCGTAAAGAGTAAGCCGGTGCTATCGCCGTGATAGAGGTAATACTGTGTGTCGATGCTTTGCGTCGCGGAGTCGATCAGCGCCAGTCGCCATCTGAGCGCATCCTCACCACGATTGAGCAGTTTAAAACCCGAAATGCCCTCGCCCGAATTGCCCGTGTGATTGCGTGTTGACTGCGCTCGCGCTGCCACGTCGGTTTCCATCTGAGCGAGAACGCCGTCAGTAGTCGCAGGCAGCGCCCACTCCGCTTGAGGCATTTCAAAGGGTGCTTTTACCGCGCTTGTGCAGCCGACGAGAATGAGCGTGGGAAGAGCGAGGCCCAGACGGCGGAGGCGCATCACTGCTGCAGCTTTTGTCGATTCATGGTGAGACAGTTTGATCGTAGCGACGGGCGCTTGTCCAGCGTGCCGCCGCCAATCAACGACTTAAAAAGGTCCTCGGGTCCGCTGCCACATGGCTTCACTGATGCCCGAGCCGATGATGTCGGCATAAACCGCCGCGCTGGGGCGTGCGGTGCGGGTGAAGGCGTTTTCGTAGTCTACTGCGAACAAGCCGAAGCGGGGATTGAACCCCTCGGCCCACTCGAAGTTGTCGAGGTGAGACCAGTGAAAGTAGCCATCGATATCAATACCTAGCACGTTCATGGCGTACCATACCTCGCGAAGGTGGCTGACCAAAAAAGTTTGGCGCAATGTGTCATTGGCGCCGGCATCCGCGATGCCGTTCTCCAAAATCTGGATGGGCTTGCCGTAGCGTTGCCAGGCTTCGTTGAGAACAGTGCTGAAGCCAATCGGGTAGAGCGCCCATCCCAGATCGCTGGTGAGTTCGTCGGGGTCGCTGGGGTCATGGGTATGGGTGACGGGGCCTGCGGCCATCGCGTCGATGTCCATCTGCACGTAAAACCGCCCGTAGTAATTGATGCCCACGTAATCTTGTGTGCCGGCTAGCCCTTCGATGTCGGCAGTAAAATCGGTGTTGGCCATCGCATAGGTGCCGCTTTCGATGGCATCAAACACGTCCCAGATAAAAGCCTGCTGGACAAAACCTGCAGACAGGCGGTCTAGGGGATGCCAATTGCGCCAAGGCTCGAAAGCGCGAGTATGCTGTGTCAACCCGACAGCAATAGCTTGCCCTCGCGCATCGGCATCCGCGTGAAGAATTTGATAGGCATCGGCGTGAGCGCGCAGCAGCTGTGCCACGACCGGGGCGACGTCAATTGGCCCCGCGCGTTGTTCCAGTGGAGGAAAGACACCCTCGATATAACCCCACAGTGCATACACCATCGGTTCGTTCAACGTGCACCAGTGGTTGATTTCGGGCCCTAGAAACTTGGACACGGCGCTGACGTAACGATTCCAGTGCTCGAGGGCATCGGGTCTCTCCCAGCCCCGCTTGCCGTCTCGCTCCTCCCAAAACCATTCGGGGGTAGAAAAGTGAAAGAGTGAAACATGCGGCGCGAGCCCATTCGCTTTAGCGGCCGCAATCACATCTTGATAAAAAGCGATGCCCTCGGGGTCAGGTGCCTTCATCTCCGCACGAGGGAACAGCCGTGCCCAGGAGAGGCTGAAGCGGTAGCTGTTCAGGCCCAGCTTGGCCAATTCCTGAAAATCGCTCTCATAACGGTTGTCGAAGTCGACCTTTTTCTGACGCACTTCGGCCGAGACGGTATCGAGATCGCGGATGTGGCCGGGTTTTGCCTGACCGGGCTGGTCGCCGGTGCCGGTTTTGCCCTCGCGGATCACCCGGCGCTCAAAAGCGGTCCAGTCACTGGGTTGTTGGTGCTCAACATGTTGCGCGGCGACCGCCACCCCCCAGGAGAACTCCGAGGGAAAGGACAGGGGATAGTCCGCCTGAATCTGCGAGGCAGTCTGCTTGTCCCGGGTCTCCCCAATCAGCCATGGCGTAAACAAAGCAACCGTGATGAAGGCTGCCAGTGCGAGTAGGGTAANGACGGATATTCGCTTGACCATGAGTGACTCCTGAGTGGGTGACTTACCGGAATATTTTGCGCAGTATCCCCGACACCGCCAGTGATACAAAAAGGCCCAATAGGGTAACTCGCTTTGCGAGACCAGATTCAATAAGCGTGTCGTGAAGACGGCTACAGGGTGTCAAGAATCAGCTGAATGTCCTCGCGGCTGGTTCGAGGGTTGACGATACAAAAACGAAGCACGGTCTCGCCCTCGTGTTTTGTGGGCGTGACCAAACCGTCGCCGCGTTCTAGTAGGGCATCACTCCATGCGCGGTATTCCTCGGGGCTCCAACCCTTTCGTCGGAAAACACAGATCGACAATCGCTGTTCAGTCACCATCTCAAGATTAGGATGCGCCTCAATCATCGTCGCCGCCTCCCGCGCGCAATCAAGCGTTGTCTCGACCGCGTCTGAGTAGGCTTGGGTGCCATGGACGGCAAGACTGAACCAAAATGGTAAGCCTCGGGCACGTCGTGACAGGTGATGCGCGTAGTCGCTCGGATTCCAGGTGCCGTCGTAGAACACTTCCAGATAATCTCCGTGTTGGCGATGGGCCTTACGTGCTTTGACCGGATCCGCATAGATCAAGGCGCAGCAGTCAAATGGTGCAAACAACCATTTGTGGGGATCGACAATAAAGCTGTCTGCCATTTCAATCCCGTCGAACAGGGGTCTCGCAGACGGGGCGGCCAGCGCGGCCCCACCGTAGGCGCCGTCAACGTGAAACCAAATACGCTCCTTCGAGCAGACGTCGCCGATACCCTGCATGTCATCAATCACGCCCAAGTTGGTGGTCCCTGCCGTGCACGCTACCGCAAATAGTCGACTTCTATCTTCTGTGTTCAGCGCTGCGATTGTTTTGGCGACGTCGGATCCAGTCAGTTGGTGGCTGCCTGACTCAACCAGATCGGCATCCATCACATGGGCCGCTTGTTCGATCGAAGCGTGAGCGCCTCGAGACGACACAATCAGCCCTCGTTTTGTCGCGTGCTCGGGGTGCTGGTGTCGCCAGTCATGGCGGGCCGCGACAAGCGCTGAGAGATTGCCCGCTGTACCGCCACTGACGAAAGCGCCGCCTGCTTGAGCGGGGAATCCGGCAATGTCCGAAATCCAGCGCAGTGCCTGGTTTTCGGCATAGATTGCACCGGCACCTTCCAGCCAACTGCTGGCGCAAATGTTGGAGGTGCCGACGACTAGATCGAATAATGTCGAGACCTCAGAGGGCGCCGTGGGCACAAAGGACAGATAACGTGGATGGTCTTGCGAGATGCACGCGGGAGCCAGCGTTTCAATGAACAACGTCAACGCCTGCTCCCCCCCTAAGCCCTCGGCGGTAATCGTTTGCCCGGCGAGCGCCTCGAGCGTGGTCTGCGGCAAGGGGTGGTCGATTGACGGTGGGTGCATCCGCAGTCGCTCCATCGCGTAGGCAAGGATTGACTTGGATAATGCTTCGATGTCGGGTTTTATTTGATGCATTTCAGTTCAATGCGCCTCCGGGCGCTATATCAGTGCGCAGGCAGTGGCCTCTGGTAGGAGAGCCGACTGCGGATTCCTCCGGTGAGCGGTTGATGTCGTCGCTCAAGCGGTTTTTAAATGTAGCGATTCATCCAGCGCTTTGGCAGGAGATATCCATGGGCACTGTAACGCGTCAGCAACCGCTTGGTGGGTGAGCTGACCATTGTAAACATTGAGCCCTGCGCCAAAGTGACTGTCACGCAAAAAAAGTTGGCGAGGACCGTCCGCGGCCAGCCTCTGAATAAACGGCAAGGTCGCATTGGTTAACGCCATCGTGGCAGTCCTGGCGACTGCGCCGGGCATGTTGGCCACGCAGTAATGCACGACATCATCGACGACGAAAGTGGGGTCAGCGTGAGTGGTGGCTTTCGACGTCTCGAAGCAGCCTCCCTGGTCGATCGCAACGTCAACCATCACTGTGCCGGGCTTGAGGCGTCCCAGTAGTTCGCGCGCAATAAGTTTGGGTGCCGAAGCGCCCGGTATCAGCACGGCGCCAATGATGAGGTCGGCCTCGCAGGCATGCNGCTCGATCGCCTCCGTCGTGGAATAAACCGTGCGAAGTTGTCCCCGNTATTGCTCGTCTANTTCACTCAGTCGGTTGATTGAGCGATCGACCACAGTGACTTCTGCNCCCATGCCCAGAGCGACGCGGATGGCGCTGCNGCCGACCATGCCGCCGCCGATCACCAGTACCTTGCCGGGCTCCACGCCGGGNACGCCTCCNAATAGNGTGCCGTTGCTTCCNTGNTGGATCTCCATGTGATGGGCGCCCGCTTGAACAGATAATCTGCCTGCGACCACGCTCATGGGTGCGAGCAGAGGAAGACCACCCTGAGAAGAGGTGACGGTCTCGTAGGCAATACAGGTGGCTCCGGATGCCATCAGCAGTTCAGCCTGTTTTGGGTCGGCGGCCAGATGAAGATAGGTGAATAGAATTTGGTCTGGNCGNAATTGCTGGCATTCCTGCGGCTGNGGTTCCTTCACNTTGACGATCATGTCGGCTTCGGCAAATAGCTGCTCAGGGGTCTCCATCATCGTCGCGCCCGCAGCGCGGTAAAGGTCGTCCGTTAGACCGATCGCTGCACCGGCGTCGTTTTCCACCAGAACGCTGTGCCCGGCAGATGCCAGCTCTCTCACACCCGCTGGCGTCATACCTACGCGGAATTCCTGTGCTTTGATCTCTCTCGGTACCCCAATCAACATGATGCAATATCCCGGCTACTAAAACGGCGATATTGTGCGTGCTGACAGTAGCCACACGAAGGTCGTAATCACTCAATATGTGATCAAAAAAAGATAAAAAATAATTTTAATTATATTANTTAANTTATATTANCTATATTTAATTCANANTTANGATATTATGTATTGTGATCAATGCGCTGACAGCGCGGCAAAGGGGTGTGCCTAGCATGGCTGATCAGTCATATCAGCTGGACCGAATCGATCGGAATATCGTCCGCATTTTACAGCGGGATGCCCGCATCCCTCACACGGAGCTGGCGCGAAAAGTAGGGTTGAGCACCACGCCCTGTAAGGAGCGAGTCAGNCGGTTAGAGCGGGACGGCGTGATACAACATTATCAGGCCGTCTTAGATCCTGACGCGCTCGATCGTGGGCTGGTGGTGTTTGTGCAAATCCGTCTCAATCGCACGTCTCAGGATATTTTCGAGGAATTTACAGCGCGAGCGTTAGATTTGCTGGAGGTACAGGAGTGTTATCTCGTGTCGGGAAATTTTGACTATCTGCTCAAAGCACGTGTCGCGGATATGAATGCCTACCGAATCCTGTTGGGCGAAACATTACTGACCCTGCCCGGTGTTTTGGAATCCACCAGCTACGTGGTGATGGAGCAGGTGAAAGAATCGCTCATGCTGCCGGTGCCAGCCTGAGGGTCATTCCGGGTGGGCGTTGCTGCGCGTTTTTTTAGGGCTGCACCCGTTCGGCGCTATCCACTGATACGCTCGGGTGGTCTAACAACCGACAGGGCACTACCCTGAGCTTATGTTGAAAAAACTCGCTGCGATATTTGCTGTGACGGCAGTTACCCTGACTGGCGCCGCAGGATTTGTGGCCTCTCGCCACACGGCGAGCGAGATGGCGCAATGGTTTTTGCCCCCAGACATGGCGCTGAGAGAGTTGTCTGGTTTGGCAGTGAACTGGCGAGGCGGTGGTGTTCAGCGGCTAGAGTTAAGCACCCCTCAGGGTCGGCTTTTTGCCCGGGCCACACAATGGCAGTGGCAGATCCAGATGGACAGGCACCAGCCGCTGAGGTTGCTGTCGGTGACTTCAGAGACCATGGTCTGGACGCCCACGCAATCCCCTGCGGAAACATCTGCCAGCACAGAGGGAGAGGATGCGCTCAGGATTCCCGACTTTAGGCAGGCACGTTGGTGGGCCGCGGTGGCTTCTGCGTCGATCACGATTGATTCAATNANGTTGGNNCTCGCCGATANCAGNNTNGAGGTTCAGATGTNTGCACCCANCGCGCTGGAGGGCGGGGCACTGNCGGGCAATGCNNGCGCTACGCGTTTTGATGTCGAGTGGGCCAAAGAGGGTGAGGGCGAATGGGCGGGTAGTGTCTCGCTGAAGGCAGACACTCACTTGAATCTCGAGTGGCGGCTGACCCCTCAAGGCAGAGGCTTCACGCTGTCTGGGCTTCTCAAGGCGAGAGATTTGCCCCTATCTGAAAGTCAGCTGGCGCTCACGTTTTTTCCGTTCTTGGGTGATGACATTAAAACGCCGCTGCTGTCAGTTCGGGCCGATGCGCAATGGCCGCTGCCCGCTCCGCTGTTAAACCGCACACTGACGATTCAGGCGGATGCTGAATGGGATCCCTGGGGGGGCGGGCAGATGACGCTCATCACGCCGCACTTCGCGTCCCCTTTTCCAGACGAGCGGCTCACCGGGCAGATCGAGGCCACCTGGGATCCTACGTTTGCTAACCCGACGGTGATGTTGAAGGACGGCGAGCTCTCTTTGATGAATGTTGATATCGGTGGGCAACAGCTCACTCATATTCGATCGACAGTAACGGGTGCCTGGGATCCCGATACCAGTATGGGGCGTCTGGAAACCACTGCGACCGATCTAGTGATCACCGCCGTCGACTGGCGTGCCGATATTCGCAGTAGCGGTCTCTCGGTGAAAGCGACCGCCGAGGAGCAAATTGTCAGTGGCTCTTTGCAAATCGATACGCGCATTCTCGATGATACGTTGCCCAGCTTCGACGCTCTGGTGAGCGTTAGCAATAAAGGCAAGGAGATGCAGGCCGAGCTCACCGGTTTCGCTCCCTGGGGGCCGGTCGGGGAGTTCAGGCTAAGATTTTCTAGAGATCAAGCGGCGTTATTCGAGGCGCAGCTCGATACCGCGCTCTGGGACTGGTCGCGGTTGCAGCGGGAAGTGGCAGTGTCGCTACCTGAGCTTGCAGATTTTGCGGTGTCTGATTTCAACCTGCGCCTTGAGGCGGCAGGCCAGTGGGGTGATCAGGGTCTGAGTGCAACGTTAGCGGGACAGGCCAGCGACGGGTACCTTAGCACCGCCAGCTTGGGCGTCGCCGGACTGCAGTTGGCGCCATTCGCTCTCCGGGTGGACAATGACACGCTGACACCACTGCGTCCCATCGCATTTTCACTCGATGCGGTGAATGCGGGTATTACCCTGACAGACCTGGCCGGCAGCGTGGATCAAGACGACCAAGGGTGGGTAATGACCCGCGCTAATGGGGTTGCCCTGGGCGGTGAGCTCGTCATCGATCAGTTTCGCGATTTTTCGACTGACGGTCCTTTGGGGACGATCTATCTGAATGACATTGATCTCGCCGCGGTGGCAGATATCGCGGGTACCGAAGGCGTTAGCATCAACGGCAGAGCGACCGCCACGCTGCCACTGTTGTGGCAAGGCGGAAGGGTATTGGTGGATGCGGGGACCCTGAGGGGTACCCCAGGTTTTTTACAGTATCAGCCATCCGTTGACCCCACAGAGATTGATCAGAGAGTGGGCGCAGTGGCGGCCGCGCTGTCGAACCTGCATTTTGAAGAGCTGGATGCAGACATCATGCTGGATGAGGCGGGTCGGCTAGTTCTCCGCACGTCGGTCCTTGGGAATAACCCGGACTATGAAAATGGTCGTCAGGTGAAATTGAATTTGACTCTTGAGAATAATCTGCTCAGTCTACTGAAGAGCCTGCAGACGGTTGAGTCCGTCAACTTGTGGGTGACGCGGAAATTTGAGCAGCAAAACTGACACCGTGAGCGAGGTTGCTATGTCGGTTAGACACAGTTTCGCACTGTTGGCGCTTTCACTGGCCAGTTGGGGTTGCACCCCCACGATCGCTGTGGCGCCGCCGGAAGGCCCCATTGAGCTTAATATCAACGTCAAGATTGAGCACGAGATCAAGGTTCAGGTCGATAAGGAACTGGATGATCTGTTTACCGAAGACAGCGATCTCTTCTAGACGACTTGCAATGTCAATTTTTCCAGGAGGCGGCAATGAAGAACCTTAAAAAACTGACTCTAGTGGCGCTTCTCAGTTTCACCGCGCTAGCGGCTGCCGCAATGGACCTGAATACTGCTAAATCTCAAGGTTTTCTGGGCGAGCAGCAAAATGGTTACCTGGGTTTGGTAGATCGCAATGCCCCTGCTGAAGCGCAAAATCTGATGCGGCAGGTCAACGATCAGCGCCGATCCAATTATCAGTCGATCGCACGTTCAAATGGGATTGAACTCGGGTCTGTCGAGTCTCTTGCAGGACAAAAGGCGATCAATAAGACGGCTCGGGGGTATTTCATTCAGGCGCCTAATGGGCAGTGGGTGAAGAAGTAGCATTCCTGTCCATCTNAATTCCGCTACGGTGGTTCAGGCAGCCTGTCAGGTGAAGATGGGCCTCAGTGGCTTTAACGCTCGAGGCACATGTTGATCAGTTAACACCGTCACGCTGTCTTGTNCCTCAAGCTCCGACCGCTTTCAAGCCATAGAGCGGACCTATGTCGGTTATCTGCTTTGAGCATGCCCGCCTGTCTTGTGAGTCACATGCCCATGCGCTACTGTCTGCGGCCCGCTTTCAATGGCGCGGAGCTGTCGGGGCAGACGATGCCCTTAGCGGCAAGCACTGTGGATTTAATGACATAAGTTATGCCATAATATTATGATGGTGTGAATGATCCCTTAATCCTTGAGTAGTAGGGCATCTCACATTCTATGCAGGGGTCCGTCGTGGACGGGGTCTAGGAGAAAAAAATGGATTTGGGTATCTCAGACAAAGTGGCGCCGCTGCTCGAGAAGGTCAGTGGCTTTATTGGCGAGCACATTATGCCCGTTGAGCACGAATTCATCGCTGAGATAGAGGTGGGCGACCCGTTTGTCCTGACTGACCGACAGCAAGAGATCTTGAGCACCCTGAAAGGCCGCGCCCGGGAGGCGGGGTTGTGGAACTTTTTTCTGACAGGCGAGGAGGGCTCCGGTCTCAATACCGTGGAATACGCCTACCTTGCAGAGGAGATGGGTAAATCGCGGTTAGCCGCCGAGATCTTCAATTGCTCTGCGCCCGACACGGGCAACATGGAAGTGCTGCACAAGTACGGAAGCGAAGCCCAGAAAAAGCAGTGGCTCGAGCCACTGCTGGCGGGAGAAATCCGATCTTGTTTTGGCATGACAGAGCCCGATGTTGCCTCTTCTGACGCCACCAATATTTGCACCACGGCCCGGCTCGAAGGCGATGAGTGGGTCATCAACGGCGAAAAGCATTGGACATCAGGGGCGGGTGATCCGCGCTGTAAAGTCATGATCTGTATGGTCAAGACAGACCCCGAGGCCCCCAAGCACCTACAGCAGTCACAGATCCTTGTGCCGATGAATACCCCGGGAGTGAACATCGTCCGACCGCTAAAGGTGTTCAATATGCTGGATGCCCCGCACGGCCACATGCGGGTGCAACTCGATAATGTGCGAGTACCAAAAGACAGCATGATTCTCGGGGCTGGCCGCGGCTTTGAAATATCCCAGGGACGTCTCGGCCCCGGTCGCATCCATCACTGTATGCGCTCTATCGGGTCCGCAGAAAAGGCACTGCAATTACTGTGTGAGCGCGCGACGGAGCGGGAAGCTTTTGGCCGCCCGCTCTATAAGCTGGGAGCGAATATCGACATCATCGCGGATGCGCGCATGAATATTGAGCAAGCGCGCCTGCTCACGCTGAAAACCGCCTGGATGATGGACCATACCTCACCTAAAGAGGCGCGCATCTGGATCTCGATGATCAAGACAGTCGTGCCCAACATGGCGCTCAAAGTGATTGATGATGCGATCCAGATGCATGGTGGTATTGGGGTGTCTCAAGACACTCCGCTAGCAGAAATGTGGTCTGGTCAGCGCACCTTGCGTCTGGCAGACGGCCCCGATGCGGTTCATCGCATGGTCGTGGGGCGTCACGAAATAAAACAGTATCTGGCAGAAGCCGGTGCAGTCGCCGCGACATTCCGCGACGGCTGAGAGATTAAGCGACAAGGAGAGAGTAAAAATGGCATTGACCATGGTGAAGCCCGACGAAATGGAAAGTCAGGTCGGCACAAAACTGCCGCCGGGCGAGTGGTTTGAGGTGGATCAGGAGCGAATCAACACCTTCGCCGACTGCACCGAGGACCATCAGTTTATTCATATCGATGAAGCCGCCGCCGCACAGACGCCTTTTGGTGGAACCATTGCCCATGGCTTTCTCACTTTGTCTCTGATGACCAAGCTCTGCGCAGAAAACGGCGTTTACCCCGAAGGTATCGTCATGGGTGTCAATTACGGTTTGGACAAAGTCCGCTTTCTCAATCCGGTGCGTGCCGGCAAGCGCGTGCGTGCCTGCTGCGAAATCCTTTCCGTGGATCGAAAGGATGCGAATCGCTTTTTGGTGAAGCAGGCGGTCACGGTAGAGATTGAGGGTGAAGAGACTCCCGCAATCTATGCTGAGTGGCTCGGCATGTNGATCATTGGTTAAGAGCTGGGGANACAGAACATGACAATTCGTTATGACGGCAAAGTGGCGGTGGTAACTGGCGCTGGTGGGGGACTTGGCCGCAGCCACGCGATTGAGCTTGCCAAGCGCGGCGCCAAGGTAGTGGTGAATGATCTCGGTGGCTCAGTCTCGGGTGAGGGTGCCAATTCTCAGGCGTCGCTGGATGTGGTGGCAGAGATTGAAGCGCTGGGAGGCGAGGCGATGGCGCACGGTGCCAATGTCGCGGATCTGGGACAGGTACAGGATATGGTGGCAAAGACCATGGAGCGCTGGGGCCGTCTGGATATCCTTGTGAACAACGCGGGTATTCTGCGTGATAAGAGCTTTTCTAAAGGCTCGGTTGAAGATTTTCGCTTGGTGGCAGATGTGCACCTGATGGGAACGGTTCACTGCACCAAGTCGTGCTGGGAGATTATGAAAGAGCAGGAGTATGGCCGCATTGTGGTGACCTCTTCCTCGAGTGGGCTGTACGGCAATTTCGGACAGACTAATTATGGGGCCGCTAAGATGGGTGTCATTGGCATGATGAATACCCTNGCTCAGGAAGGCGCAAAATATAACGTCAAGATCAACGCGCTGGCGCCCACCGCCGGCACGAGAATGACCGAGGGCCTCATTGATGAGAAAGCGTTTGCGCTGCTCACGCCAGAAACGGTGACCCCTGCCGTTTTGTATCTTGTATCCGAGGATGCCCCGACGCGCACGATTCTTGCGGCGGGCGCAGGCGCCTACGCGGTGGCAAAAATTGTCGAAACCGAGGGCATGTGGNTGCCGGAGGCAGAGCAGACCCCCGAAGGTATTGCGGCTCACTGGGGTCAGATTTCTGAGGGCGGTGAACGCGCTTTGCAGGCAGGCTTCGAGCAGAGCATCAAAATGATCGGCCAGGCGGCAAAAGGTTTGGGCCTCGATTTGAGCTGATGCCCCCTTTTCAAAGTGGGGACAGTGGATGCGGCTAACGGCAGACCGGCAGATTGACTGAAAATAAGTGATTGACTGATACAAGGACAAAAGCATGAGAGAAGCAGTGATTGTTTCAACCGCGCGCACCCCGATCGGCAAGGCCTATCGTGGGGGCTTTAATAATTTGGCTTCGCCGACATTGGCGAGCCATGCCATTGCTGCAGCGGTCGCCCGTGCCGGCGTGGACCCGGATCGGATAGAAGATTGCATTATGGGCTCTGCTCTAACCCAAGGAAGTCAGGGCGGCAATATCGGGCGTACCGCGGCGTTGCGGGCAGGTTTGCCTGTCAGCGTGTCGGGAATGACCATCGATCGCCAGTGCTCGTCGGGCATGATGGCAGTGGCGACCGCAGCCAAGCAGGTACTCCATGACGGTATGGAAGTCGCCATCGGAGGCGGCGTGGACTCCATCTCGCTGGTACAAAACGAGCACATGAACCTCCACCGCGCGGCCGATGAAGAACTATTGGCCATGCACAAGGACGTTTACATGCCTATGTTGCAGACCGCCGAAGTGGTGGCAGCACGATATGGCATCAGCCGCGACGTCATGGATGAATACGGATTGCAGTCTCAGCAGCGCGCCGCAGCGGCTTATGAAGCGGGTAGGTTTGACGATGAGCTGGTGCCGGTGACCTGTGAACGGATCGTCTACAACAAGGAAACGGGCGAGCAGTCCACTGCCGAAGCAACCGTCAGTGCAGATGAGGGCGTTCGCGCGTCGACGCTAGAGGGGGTTCAAGGGCTCCGGACCGTCATTGAGGGCGGTACGATTACGGCGGGTAATGCCTCGCAACTGTCCGATGGTGCATCGGCGCAGGTCGTGATGGAGTCAGCGACGGCAGAGAAGCTGGGTCTGAATCCGCTGGGTGCCTACCGAGGTATTGCGGTTGCCGGCTGTGAGCCCGACGAGATGGGTATCGGCCCGGTTTTTGCGATTCCCAAGCTGTTGAAGCAGCATGGCTTGACTGTTGATGACATCGGTCTGTGGGAGCTTAACGAGGCTTTCGCTGTGCAGGTGTTGCATTGCCGCGACACGTTGGGCATCGACAATGATAAATTGAATGTTGATGGCGGCGCGATCGCAGTCGGCCACCCTTACGGTATGAGTGGCTCCCGCCTCCTGGGGCATGCCTTGATTGAGGGCAAGCGCCGCGGTGCTAAATACGTTGTGGTCACCATGTGTGTCGGCGGCGGTATGGGTGCTGCCGGCCTATTTGAGGTCTTCTAAGGTGAAAGCACTCGTCTGTCGTGAGCATGGTTTGCCCGATCGCTTGGAGCTCGTGAGTGACTGGGCGTCTCCAGAGCTGGCCGAGAATGAAGTTCGTATCCGGGTCAAGGCCGCGGGACTTAACTTTCCCGACGTATTGATCATTCAGGGTAAGTACCAGATGCAGCCCGAATTGCCCTTTATTCCCGGCGGTGAGTGCGCAGGCGTGGTAGAAGAAGTGGGCGACGCCGTGACACGCTGGAAAGTGGGTGATGAAGTCATCCACAGCGGCGGATCCGGCGGCTTCTGCGAGGAGGTCGTGGCCAACGAGCTGGCTGTGCTACCGAAGCCTCCCGCGCTGTCTTTTGAAGCGGCGGCCGGCATCACGATCACCTATCTCACCTCCTACCATGCGCTGGTGCAGCGGGCGAACATTCAGCCCGGCGAGACCTTGCTGGTACTCGGTGCCGCGGGTGGGGTAGGCAGCACAGCGGTGGAGCTTGGCAAGGCGCTGGGCGCTACGGTCATTGCCGCAGCGAGTAGCGACGACAAGCTGGCGCTCTGTACCCAACTGGGTGCCGACCACATCATCAATTACAGCACTGAGTCGCTGAAGGATCGTGTCAAGGAACTCACGGGTGGCAAGGGCGTGGATGTTGTGTATGACCCGGTAGGGGGCGATTTCAGTGAGCCCGCGGTGAGATCGATGGGCTGGAATGGTCGTTACCTTGTGATTGGTTTTGCTTCCGGCCCGATTCCGAGCATTCCGCTTAACCTGACGTTGCTGAAGGGTTGCGCGATTGTGGGCGTTTTCTGGGGTCGCTTCACCATGGAGGAACCCGCTGTGCACCAAGCAAATATCGAGACGCTTTGGCAGTGGTTCGAAGAGGGCAAGATCAAGCCGGTGATCACCGATCTTTTCCCGATCGAAGAGTACGAGGCCGCCTACGGTGCAATGATGGAGCGCCGCGCCAAGGGCAAGGTGATTCTCACATTCTGATATGACCGGCTATCGGTTCAATACCGCTCCAGAGCTGCGCGTCGGCTTAGGCACTGCGCTTGAAGTGGGGGCGTATTGCGCCCAGCTGGGCATCAAGCGACCGCTGCTGGTAACAGACCCAGGCTTGTTGGCGGTGGGTTTGGTAACCCCCGTGCAGGAAGCCATGGCGGTGACTTGCGAGCATGTGGCCCTCTTTTCCGAGGTGACCGCTGACCCTGCCGAGTCGGTGGTATTGGACGCGCTGGCGCTGCTGCAGGCGGGCGAGGCAGATGGGGTAGTCGGCCTCGGCGGCGGCAGTTCAATGGATGTTGCCAAAGCGATTGCTGTGCTGGCGGCGGGCAGCCAAACGCTGGCAGAGGCCTATGGCGTAGACAAGGTTGTCGGGGGTCGGCTACCGCTCATTCTGATTCCCACTACCGCGGGCACTGGATCCGAGGTGACGCCGGTGGCGGTCATCACCACCGGCGAAACCACCAAGGCGGGCATCAGCTCGCCTGTCTTGTTACCCGATATCGCGGTGCTCGATGCCGAACTCACACTGGGTCTGCCGACTCACGTCACGGCCATGACCGGTATCGACGCCATGGTGCACGCGATTGAGGCCTATACCTCTAAAATTAAAAAGAACCCGGTGTCTGACATGCTCGCGAGGCAGGCGCTGACACTGTTGAGTGCCAATCAACGCCGCGTGCTATCTCATCCCGACGATGTCGCGGCGAGAGAGGCGATGTTGTTGGGTGCCACGCTGGCAGGCCAGGCCTTTGCCAATGCGCCGGTTGCCGCGGTGCACGCGCTGGCCTACCCCTTGGGCGGGCACTACCACATGCCCCATGGACTCAGTAACGCGCTCATGCTGCCCGCGGTGTTGCGCTTTAACGCGCCGGCCGCCGAGGCGCTCTATCTGGAGCTGGCGAAGCTGCTACCTGAGCCAGTTGCGCCCGGCGTCGAGGGTTTCGTGAGTTGGTTTGAGGATCTCATTGCCGATGCTGCACTGCCGACAACGCTGTCGGCGGCTGATGTGCCGGAGCGCGATCTGCCGATGCTGGCCGCTGACGCCATGCTGCAACAGCGCCTGTTGGTAAACAATCCGGTCGAGGTCGATGAAGCCGCCGCGTTGGCGTTGTATACCGCTGCCTGGAGTGGCTCGGCGTGAACGATCGTGCGACGCCCTCCGCTCGGTCGGACTATCCGATATTTTATTCACTCGAATCCCGTTGGGCGGATAACGACATCTACGGCCACATTAATAATGTTGCCTATTACGCTTACTTTGATTCGGTGGTGAATCGGTTCCTGATTGAGGAGGGTGGGCTGCGCCCGGGCGTCGACACCGTGGTGGGCTACGTCGTGCACTCCAGTGCCGACTATTTCTCTCCTGCCAGTTACCCCGCGACGCTGACGCTGGGGCTCAAAGTACTCCGCATTGGTGAAAAGTCGGTGCGCTGGGAGGTCGGCGTGTTTGCATCCGATGCGCAGCAAAGTTGCGTCACCGGTACGTTCACCCATGCGTTTGTCGATCGGGAATCTGGTCGTTCAGCGCACGTTCCCGAGGGGATTCGACGGGCAATCGAAGCGCTTCCCGCGGTTAACTGACCAGCAGAGTCAAGCTGCCGACGGCGCAGGGTTTCTGAGCGGTTTCAGGGTCGCTACGAATACAATCAGCAGAATTACTACGGCGCCCCAGCCCGCCGCGGGCTGATAGTACTGGTAGAGAAAGCCCCCGCTAATCGGGCCTAAGACAAATCCTGCGGCAGGGCAGGCGCTGACCAGCCCCGATACTCCGCCCTGTTCCTTCGGCCCGACGGCCAGCGACGCACCGGCGGCGACGGCAGGCATCAGCAGCCCCAGGCCCGCGCCGATCAGAACCATGCTGGTCAGCACAGCCTCCCAACTGTCCAGCGCGCTGATGATCACGGTGCCGACCAAAAGCAATCCGCCACCCCA
>NYTG01000046.1 GCA_002683395.1 Halieaceae bacterium
CGGGCTGTCTCTGGCGCCGCCGTCTGCCCTCGTTGCGCTTATCGGAAGGGCGCCTTCGATGCGATTCACCCGCGTCGTCCGGGACGGTCTCTACCGCCTCGGTATTCGCAGCGGATTCTGCTGCTTCAGGCGTTACTGTCTCGCTATGCCGTTGGCCACCGCGTCGCCCCCGTCGCCGCCTTGACCGTTTAGGCTGATCGTCCCCACTGGTGTTTCGGGGCGTGGCGTCAGTTTGCGCTTCGACGGTTTCGTTGGTGTTGGTGGTTTCGTCACCCTCAGGCTTACGGTTGCGTCCGTTACGACGGTTNTCGCGATCGCCGCGGCTGCCGCGATTACGCTGACGATTGTTGTCAGAGCCTTTCCGGTCATCGCGTTGTCGATCACCCGGGCGATTGCGCGACCGACTTCGGTTTTGCCCGTTTTTGCCGCGCCGNTTAGCGTCTTTTTGCGCCGACTTCTGCTTCGCGGTCGAACCAAACAGTAGCCCCCANAGCTTCGCCAGCAGGCCTGGCTGGGCGGTTTTTTTGCCACCTTCTCGAGCGTTACCGCGCGTCGACTTGTTGGTTTTTGCTTGTGTATCTTTGTTCTGCGGCGTGACCTCCGGTGCGGGAGCNTCCGGTGTCACGTCNCGAACGAGCGCTTCGGGTGCGGTCACGCTCGGTTCATTGGCTGCATCAGCGGCGGGCTCGTTTGGAGAGGGCATCTCGATGTCGATGCTGAGCTTTCTGGATTGCTCCACCTCGTCATCGCGCAGTCTGCGCACTTCAAAATGCGGCGTCTCAAGGTAGGGGCTGGCCACGACAACAATCCGTACGCCACTGTTTGCCTCAATGTCATTAATATCAGACCGTTTTTCATTCAGCAAAAACGCCGACACGTCGACCGGCACAATCGCCTGTACCTCACCNGTGCGCTCTTTAGCGGCCTCTTCTTGAATCAGCCGCAGAATGGCCAGCGCAAGCGACTTGGTGGTGCGAATGGTGCCTTGACCGGTGCAGCGGGGACACACAATGCCGCTNGTCTCACCCAGCGAGGGTCTCAATCGCTGCCGNGACATTTCCAGCAGTCCAAATCGNGAGATGCGGCCGACCTGTATGCGCGCTCTGTCAACCTCCAGNGCTTCCCTNATGCGGTTCTCTACCGCGCGCTGGTTGCGGTTTGCCGACATATCGATGAAGTCGATGACCACCAGGCCACCCATGTCCCGCAGCCGGAGCTGACGAGCAATTTCATCAGCTGCCTCGAGGTTGGTTTGCAGCGCAGTCTGCTCAATGTCGCTGCCCTTTGTTGCGCGCGCCGAGTTGATATCAATAGAGACGAGCGCCTCAGTCGGGTCGATGACAACTGACCCGCCAGACGGAAGGCGCACTTCTCTCTGGAACGCCGTTTCTATTTGTCCTTCAATCTGGAAGCGATTGAACAGAGCGAGGTCGTCTTCGTAGAATTTGAGACGGTTCTTGTAATGCGGCATGACCAAGCCGACAAACTCGGAGGCTCTCCGATAGGCAGTGGGGTCGTCAATTAATACCTGATCGATGTCATCGCGAAGGTAGTCCCGCACCGCACGAATAATCACGTCGCTTTCCTGATAGATCAGGATCGGAGCCTTGTTTTCCCGGTTGGCGGTGGAGATGGAGTCCCAGAGCTGAAGCAGGTAGTCCAGGTCCCATTGAAGCTCTTCAGTGCTCCTGCCTACACCCGCGGTGCGAATAATGACACCCATGCCATCAGGCAGATTCAGCTGCGACAGGGAGTCCTTCAGGTCACTCCGGTCCTCGCCTTCGATCCGGCGAGAAATACCACCGGCTTTAGGGTTGTTTGGCATGAGAACCATGTACCGGCCAGCAAGGCTGATAAAGCTGGTCAGCGCCGCGCCTTTCGTGCCGCGCTCTTCNTTNTCTACCTGCACAATGATTTCGGTGCCTTCTTTCAGCACATCCCGAATGCGCACNTTGCCCTCGTTTTCAGGGGCGCGGCTACGGAAGTACTCGGGAGAAATNTCCTTGAGCGGCAGGAATCCGTGTCGATCAGCACCGAAGTCGACGAACGCNGCCTCNAGGCTGGGCTCGACCCGAGTCACCTTGGCCTTATAGACATTCGCTTTGGTTTGAATACGTTGCCGGTTTTCGATGTCCAGATCGTAAAGCCGTTGGCCATCGACCATGGCGACCCGAACCTCTTCAGGCTGAGTCGCATTGATCAGTATCTTTTTCATACAATTTGTCCAGTTGGCGACGCAACTGGGCGGTGCGGAGGTGATTTTACCTCCTGTATTTGCGCTCCCACCGTAAACGGCGAGTGATCATCGTGGGACGGCTACGGCCGCTCCCGTTGTCTGGTCACAGAGCCCACGAGTCGTGCTGTGGACTTGATTCGCAATCTGCACCGCGCCATCGTGTGTCGCGGGTTTCTCTTTATCTATCTCGTGCCGCTCTGACGGCTATTAGGGCCGGAGGGCTTGGCGAGGTAGACTCGTAATTCTCTCGTCGGGTAAGCGGGAGCAGGAAAGGCTCGCCTTGCAACAGCATAGTGCAGCTGAAGAGGCGCCCGAGCGGTCGGTGCGAGGCCGTTTTCTGCGGCTGTTTGCCCTGTACCGCCGGAGCACATCTCATCCGACCGGCGCACGGTAGCACCTAGCGACATTGTATTCAACGAATAGATGATGTGAAGAAATCAGTGGATTTATGACGATAAAGACAAGTTCTCAGGTGCGAATGGTCGATGTGGCGGTCGAGGAGGCGGGCCAGCGTCTAGACAATTTTTTGCTTCGACAAGTGGCGGGTGTCCCTAAAACACGAATCTATCGCGCGATTCGCAAAGGTGAGGTGAGAGTCAATAAAGGTAGGGCAAAACCGGAATACAGGGTTCAAGCGGGTGACGCGGTCAGAATCCCACCCTTGAGCGCACGGGAGTCAGAGACGCCTGCGAAGCCTTCAAAAGGCTGGGAGCAGCGCATTCGCGACGCGGTGCTGATCGATAATGCGGATCTGCTGGTCATCAATAAACCCACAGGGCTGGCGGTGCATGGTGGCAGCGGCGTGCGGCTAGGTTTGATTGAGGCGCTGAGAAGCCTGTTTCCCGAGGCGCGATACCTGGAGTTAGTGCATCGTTTGGATAGAGATACGTCGGGTCTGGTTCTGATCGCCAAAAACGCCCGAGTACTGAGAGAGTTGCATCAGCAGTTGCGGGAGGACCGGGTCGACAAGCGTTATTGGGCTCTGGTCGCGGGTAAGTGGCCCGCCTATCATAAGAGCGTGTCAGCGCCGCTTGCGAAACGACAGACGGTCTCTGGAGAGCGGATCGTCAAGGTCGCCGCGGACGGAAAGGCGGCGAAAACTGATATTCGGGTGTTAGAGCGATTGCCCTCAGCCACTCTGGTGGAAGCCAAGCCGATCTCAGGGCGCACTCATCAGATTCGGGTTCATGCCCAGCACGTTGGGCATCCGATTCTCGGCGACAGCAAATACCAGAGTGACCGGTCANTTCAGGCCACTGCNGGTGCCAATTTGAAGCGCCTCTTTCTGCATGCNAAGGCGATNGCTTTTGATGTGGCAGGTGAGCGCTACGAGATTGAATGCCCGTTGGGCGACGANCTCGAATCAGTGTTGGCTNGCTTGCGCAGCCAGCGGNAGTGACACGCCGACNTGTCGCAGGAGGTCGCATAGGGCAATCAGCGGCAGTCCCTCCANTGCGGTCGGATCTGCCGTTTGCATCGACTCAAATAGAGTGATGCCCAGTGACTCCCACTTAAAGCTGCCTGCACAGTCCAGTGGCTTATCTAGCGCGACGTAGCGTTCGATTTCTTCGCTCGTCAGGGTGCGCAGGGTGACCTCGCAGGAAACCAGCTGCTGAAAGTGTGCTCGAGTAGCATGACACTGCACCGAGACGGCAGTCCAAAACTGAATCTTTTTGCCGCTGCAGGCGCTCAGCTGTGCGATTGCGCCCCCGACCGATCCGGGCTTGTGCAGTATCTGATCGCCCAGGCAAGCGACCTGGTCTGCCCCGATGACGATGGCTGCCGACTGCCCGGCTGCGCCTGATACTGCCTCCGCTTTCTGTCGTGCCAGCCGGCATGCCCGGTCGGCGGCGAGCTCNTCGGTTAGGGGAGATTCATCCACTGCCGGGTCAGTGCAGGTAAACGCCAGTNTCAGTCGCGNCAGNAGCTGACGCCGGTAGGGTGAGGTCGATGCGAGGATAATGTTCANGATCAGTGGACCAAATGTGGTGAAATGTCACTCTCTGGGCGGGAAGGGGAGTTCGCGTGACGGATCGCTTTGACAGCTTATACCCCCGTCCGTATGATCCGCGCCCATGAAAACCGGAGCGCTGCCAAAACAGCTTGACCTGCGAAGTCTGGCAGCCCGTGGGGTCGAGATCACCGGCACTTTATCATCAGATGATTTGCCGAGGTTGATTGAGGCGGGCATTCAGGTAGTGGAGCCCGGATCGGCGACGTTCCGATTCCGTCGCGATGAAGCAGGTCGGTACGTGGTCGAGGTGCAGCTGCAGGCTGAAGTNGCGATGCAGTGCCAGCGCTGTCTCGGCGCTATGACGCTGTCATTAAGNCCGACGGCGCTCATGGCTTGCATTTGGAAAGATGAAGATGCGCTGGATCTCCCGGACCTATACGAGCCGTTATTGGTCGGTGAGACAGCGGACTTGAGCGATATCGTCGAAGAAGAGATATTGCTTGCTTTGCCAGTGTCTCCGCTACACGAGACGGAGTGTAAATCGGCGGAGCAGACCGCCGCGCTGCGCGAAGACGAGGACATGGCGTTAGCCTCTGAGGCGGACGCCGGAAGAGAAAACCCGTTCGCTGTGCTGGGGCAGCTTAAATCCTAAGGTCCCAAGCGGGCGTATGTGANTGTGACTATTGTTTATCTTGAGGGTGTGATCGACGATTCGCACCTTAACCAGTAAAAAAGGAGGCCAGACATGGCTGTACAAAAGAATAAAAAAACCCGCTCGAGGCGTGGCATGCGCAGAGCGCACGATGCGATCGGCGGGCCTACTCTCACGATCGACGAGACTTCGGGTGAAACACGCCGGCGTCATCATGTGAGTGATGACGGTTTTTATCGTGGCAAAAAAGTNGTGGATACTGGCGACGACGAGTAATTTTTTTGTCCGGCTACGCCTTTCTTTTTCCCGGCCAGGGATCTCAGTCCGTTGGCATGCTGTCGCAGGCGGCGCAACACTACCCTGTTGTGCTCGACACGTTTGCCGAGGCGAGTAGCGCGTTGGGTTACGACCTGTGGGCACTGGTCAGCGAGGGGCCTGAAGACAAGCTNACGCTGACCGAATTCACCCAGCCCGCTATTCTGACCGCCAGTGTGGCATTGAGCCGGTGTTGGCGCGAGGAGGGTGGCGCCATCCCAGAGTTTGTGGCGGGCCATAGTTTGGGGGAGTATTCCGCGCTGGTCGTCGCCGAGTCTTTGTCGCTGCAAGATGCCGCGCGTCTGGTGCAGACCAGAGGGCGTGCAATGCAGTCGGCTGTGCCGGCTGGTGAAGGTGCCATGGCCGCAGTGCTNGGGCTGAGCGACGCCGTTATCGATGAAATCTGTGTGACGCATTGCGACGATCACGCCTACGTGGGTGCAGTGAACTACAACTCCCCCGGTCAGGTCGTCATAGCCGGCCACGCGCCGGCTGTCGAGGCGGCTTCTGCCTTTATGAAAGAGGCAGGCGCGAAGAGGGTGTTGCCACTGCCGGTCAGCGCGCCGTTTCACACGCCGCTGATGCAACCCGCGGCGGCGGTGATGGCCGAGGCTTTTCAGTCCGTTGCGCTGGAGGATGCGCAAATGCCAGTGATTAGCAATGTGGACGCGCAGCCTCATCGTAAAGCCGTAGAGATTCGTAGGCTGTTGGTGAGGCAGGTGTCTGAACCCGTGATGTGGACCCAGTGTGTCATGACGCTGCTCGAGGCCGGATGCACTCAATTTATGGAGTGTGGGCCCGGTAAGGTGCTAACGGGTCTGATCAGACGCATAGACCGCTCTATCGGCTGCACGCCACTCCAGGATCCGCAGGACCTGAAAAACAGCATTGCGGAGTTTGCATAATGAGCGACAGTGAGAAAAAAGTAGCGCTCGTGACGGGCGCCAGCAGAGGCATCGGCGCGGCGATTGCTCAGGCCCTCGGCGAGCTGAATCTAACGGTGATAGGCACCGCAACCACTGAGGCGGGAGCGGCGAGTATCAGCGAAGCGCTGAGCGGCTGCGGTGGTCAGGGTAGGGTGCTTAATGTGACCGACCCAGATAGCGTTAGCGATTTGATAGACGCTGTTCGCTCGGATTGTAGCGATCCGCTCATTTTGGTGAATAACGCCGGCATCACTCAGGACAATATCCTGATGCGGATGAAAGAAGAGCAATGGAATCAGGTGATCGATACCAATCTCACAGCACTTTATCGGTTGAGCAAGGCTTGTCTGCGGGGCATGACCAAGGCACGCTGGGGGCGCATTATCAATGTGACGTCAGTCGTAGGATCGATGGGTAACGCCGGTCAAAGCAATTACGCGGCCACCAAGGCTGGGGCGGAGGGCATGGCACGGTCCCTCGCGCGTGAGCTGGGTTCACGGTCGATCACGGTCAACTGCGTTGCCCCTGGCTTTATTGATACTGATATGACGCGGGCATTGGCAGACGCTCAGCGTGATGCCCTGCAGAGCCAGATTCCATTGGGCCGCTTGGGGGCGCCTGCGGACGTCGCCGCTACGGTAGCGTTCCTTGCGAGCGACGCTGCACAATACATTACAGGCGAGACAATTCACGTTAATGGTGGCCTTTACATGGGCTGAGTCCCGCTATCAAGGGTCTTATGAGAATCAAAAAGGGTTTTACTTGCGCCAAAAGCTTGTAAAATCCACCGCGTCCGGGCCTTGGGTCCGACGATAACCGGGAGCAAAGGGCACGTCATGAGCAATATCGAAGATCGAGTGAAGAAAATTGTCGCCGAGCAGTTGGGCGTCAAAGAAGAGGAAGTCAAATCAGAGGCGTCGTTTGTGGATGATCTTGGTGCTGACTCCCTCGATACCGTAGAGCTGGTCATGGCGCTCGAGGAAGAATTCGAGACCGAAATACCTGACGAAGAGGCCGAGAAGATCACCACAGTTCAACTGGCGATCGACTACATCAATACCAATCTCGCCTGAGCGGGTCTCAGTGACTGAATAATGGGGCCGCTCTGCTCACGCAGCGCGGCCCTTTTCTTTTGAGCTGGCAGCAGTGGCTCATCGTAATCTGTGCTTTACAGTGGTGTGGGGCACACGCTTTACCCAAAGCTCGTAGCGTAAAAAGGGGCGCATCATGAAAGGCAGCAGAGTGGTCGTCACAGGCATGGGGGCGGTTACGCCGTTAGGTCTCGACGTGGACTCCAGTTGGGCAGCCATTTGCGCGGGGCAAAGTGGCGCGGCAATGATTGATCGTTTTGATGCGTCTGCGTTTACGACGCGTTTCAGCGCGAGCGTCAAAGACTTCAGCGTTGAGGGTTACCTCGAAACCCGAGACGCGCGTCGAATGGATCCATTTATTCAGTACGGCATGGTGGCGGGAATTCAGGCGTTCAGGGACTCGGGATTTGAGGTGAGTGACGCCAACGCAGCGCGAATCGGCTGTGCCATTGGGTCGGGGATCGGTGGTATCGGTTCGATTGAAGACACGGCGTTGCTTGTGAAGCAAAAAGGGCCCAAGCGGATCTCGCCCTTTTTCGTGCCGGGCGCCATTATCAATATGATCGCCGGAAATTTATCGATTCTCTACAACCTTCAGGGCCCCAATCTCGCGGTGGTGACGGCCTGTACCACGGGTACCCATAATATCGGGCTNGGCGCGAGATTGATCGCTGCTGGAGACGTTGATGCCATGCTGGTTGGAGGCGCCGAGATGGCGACCACACCCGTTGGAATCGGGGGGTTTGCTGCGGCTCGGGCGCTGTCTACTCGGAATGACGATCCGGAGCGGGCTTCTCGCCCGTGGGACTCGGATCGAGACGGCTTCGTATTGGGCGATGGCGCCGGAATGTTGCTGCTCGAATCGCTGGAGACCGCCACATCAAGAGGGGCCCGAATTTACTGCGAGCTAACCGGATTTGGTATGAGCGGTGATGCNTATCACATGACCTCGCCTCCCGGAGATGGTCGGGGCGCCGCGGCTGCCATGAAACAGGCGCTGGATGACGCCGGACTGGCGCAGGACAGCATCGATTACATCAACGCGCATGGAACCTCTACCGAAGCGGGCGATCTGGCAGAGTCTCTGGCGGTAAAATCGGTATTCGGCGCTCACGCCGNCCAGCTGGCAGTGAGCTCCACAAAATCCATGATTGGTCATTTATTGGGTGCGGCCGGATCTGTCGAGGCGATCCTGACGATTCTGGCGCTGAGGGATAACGTTGCACCACCGACTATCAACCTCGACAACCCGAGCCCGGGGTGNGATCTGAATTACGTCCCACACAGCGCTCAGGAGCGCCCGATTCGCCATGCGTTATCCAATTCTTTTGGATTTGGTGGAACGAATGGCTCGCTGATCTTTAGTCAGTTGGATTAAGCGTCATCATCAGTTCGCCGCGTACCTGGGTCGATGGGGCGGATGCCGATAGGATTCCTGTCGATGACCGCGGCCTAAACTATGCCGACGGCGCGTTTGAGACGCTGGCTTGCACCGAGGGGCAGATTCACTGCGCAGCGCTTCACGAAGACGGACTCGCGAAAGCGCTGACGGCGCTCTGCTTTGCAGACCCCGCCCGTCAGGCAGCAAAAGTGTTCGGTGACATACAGCGATGTCTTGATGAGGTCAGGCACACAGGGACCGCTCGGTTGACCGTGACGCGTGGTTCTGGCCCGCGTGGTTACGCGCCGCCCAGTGCTGCTCAGGCGCGCTCGGTTCTTAGCGCTCATCCACCCTCCGCGGTTGCTTTTTCGCCGCTGCGGTGCGGTGTGGCAGAGACTCATTGGGCGGACCAGCCTCAGCTAGCGGGGCTCAAGCTCCTCGCTCGAACAGAGCAGGTGCTCGCGGCGCATGAGGCAGCGACGCACGGTTGGGATGACGCATTGATGCTCGATAAAGAGAGACAGGTGATTTCCTCGAGCAAAGGGAATCTTTTTTTGTTCAAGGGCGCTGACGTCACAACGCCGTGTCTCAATCGATGCGGTATCGCTGGGACCCGACGGCAAGTGTTGATCGGTAACTTGCTGCCTCAGATGGGCTACTCGGTATCATCGCGGCCGGTCTTGCTGAGTGAGTGTTTGGAGGCCGACGCGCTGATTGTGACGAACACGGTCATGGGCGTGACGGCTATTGAGAGCATTGCTGAAGAGACTTTTTCGGGTGCCCGGGGAGTAGCGCTAGCGCGACGCCTACAAAGTGCTTTGTCAGAACACATTGCCGCATGCGACGCGCAGTAATTCCCGCTGTTTTGGTCTGCCTCATCGCGCTCGGTGTGGGCTTGCTGCGGATGAATATATTCTGGCAACAACCACTCCAGCTGCCGCAAGAGAGCGCGATTGTCACGGTCAATAAGGGCGAGAGCCTGAGTGAAGTATTACGGCAGGCAGAGGCACGCCGATGGTTAACTCATGCAAACTGGGTCGGTATCGTTGCCCGGCTATTCGGCTTGGATCAGCAGATTAAGGCGGGAGAGTTCGAGGTCAATTCGCCGATGACCGCAGGGGGCTTCATTCAGCTGTTGGCAGCAGGCGAGGTGTTGCAGTATTCCGTGACCCTGCCCGAGGGGATCTCCCTGGCGGAGGCGGTGGCGCTGTTGCAGCGTGATCCGAAGCTGAAGCGGACTCCGCAAAAGCGACTGGCTGCGGAGCTGCTCGTGATGGCAGAAGGTCGCGATTCTGCTGAAGGTTTGTTCTTGCCGGAGACGTGGTCCTACACTCGCGCCGACAGCGAGCTGGATGTCTTGCGGCGATCGCATTTCGCAATGATGAGCCTGCTGAATGATCTTTGGGAGGAGCGGCCCGCCGATCTGCCACTGCCGTCTGCGTATGCTGCGCTCATTCTGGCGTCTATCGTGGAGAAAGAGACAGGGGTCGCCCGCGAGCGCGCGCAGATCGCCGGCGTTTTTTTACGCCGGTTAGCGCAGGGCATGCGTTTGCAGACCGACCCTACAGTCATTTATGGTTTGGGCGGTGAGTACAATGGCGACCTGAAGCGTCGGCACTTACGGGATACCGCCAATCCATACAACACCTATGCTATTTCTGGTCTCCCTCCGACGCCAATCGCCTTGCCCGGCGAGGCTGCGCTTCGCGCCGTGTTTTCGCCCGACGCCTCGGATGCGCTCTACTTTGTAGCCAAGGGGGACGGATCCCATGCGTTCAGTGCAACGCTGGCCGAACACGAAGACAATGTGCGCCGATATCAACTTTCGCGGAGGTCTGACTATCGATCTTCGCCGCAAGAAGTGAAGGCACTGAAGGACTAAAATGGCGGGGCGTTTCATTACAATCGAAGGCGGCGAGGGAGCGGGCAAATCCACCGCGCAAACGTTTCTGGTTGACAGATTAGAGCAGCGGGGTCTGTCTGTTGTTCAGACACGCGAGCCGGGTGGCACGCCACTCGCCGAGGCAATCCGTCAGACACTGTTGAGTATCGAAGGCGAAGCGCCGGTTGAGATGGCTGAGCTGCTGCTGGTCTTTGCGGCACGGGCTCAGCACTTGGCAAAGGTGATCGAGCCGGCGCTGGCGGCGGGCAAGTGGGTAGTGTGTGACCGCTTTACGGATGCTACCTACGCCTACCAGGGCGAAGCCAGAGGGCTGTCCTCTGGCGTGATTTCGCAGCTTGAAGTCCTCGTTCAAATGGGCCGGCGTCCGGATACGATCGTGTTGATGGATATGGCGCCCGAGGTGGGCATGGCAAGGGCAAGATCCCGTGGCGCACTGGACCGCTTTGAGCGGGAGGACGCAGCGTTTTATGAGCGGGTCCGACAGGGCTATCTCGACAGAGCCAAGCTTGCGCCGGAGCGGTATGTCGTCGTAGACGCCGAGCAGGATCTGTCATCGGTTCAGCGATCCTTGGATGAATTAATCAAGCGTTGGTTCGATGTCAGCTGACCCAGACGTATCGGTAGTGGAATCACTCCCCAGCACCCCGCCGTGGCTAGATCACTTGTTGCAGCAATGGGAGGCGTCGGGTGCGCAGCGAGGCCATGCTTTTTTATTGGTAAGCGAAGACCCCGAGGAAGCCGCTTTATTTTCCAGGCGACTCGCGGTGGCGCAGCTGTGTCATGACAGGCAACCGGATGGCCCTTGTGGGCGTTGCCGCAGCTGTCATGCGTTTCTCCGGGGCACGCATGGTGATCTGATGGATGTGCAGCGGCAGGAGGGCAAAACTGCGATCGGCATCGAGCAAATCCGTCAGGCCGCGCAGTTTCTTCAGCAAACCGCGCTGTATGGCGAAATCAAAGTCATGATGATTAGGGATGCCGACCAACTGACGCTTGCGGCGGCAAATAGTCTTTTGAAAACACTCGAGGAACCCGCGGGCAATGCGCTGCTGTTGTTATCTACTTCGGCGGTCTGGCGTTTGCCTGCCACCGTTCGCTCGCGCTGCCAGCAGCTCCGCCTTCCCTCTGCGCGCCGCTCAGAGGGAATAGACTGGCTCGCACAACAGCTTGGTACTGATGCCGAGCAGGCAGGTCGACTGCTGAATCTGACGGGGGGTCGACCTGTATCAGCATGCACGATGGGGGAGAGCCAAGAGGCGGAGCAGCAGTTGGCGCTGATCAGCAGTTTTGCTGAGCTGCATCGGCAAACCACCGGTTCCCCAGGCCCTTGGTCCACGGTGGGGCTCGATGTGCTGCTGAAACGATTATTGGGGTGGACAGAGGACAGCGTCCGCGGGCTCGATAATGACCGCTTTGTCAGCGAGGCGAAAAGCTGGCTATTACTTCATCGTTGCGTGGCCGAGGT
>NYTG01000006.1 GCA_002683395.1 Halieaceae bacterium
GAGGCCAGTAGTTTTTGGCCGATGACCTCGAGTTCTGTGCGCAGCGTTGCGCGAGACTCCTCCGCCCATTTTATTTGACTCTGGTGGTGGCTTTCACGCTCCGACAGCGTCGCGTTTTGCGCGCTGAGCTGCGCATTTAAGGCTGACAATTCTTGCTGGTATGTCGCTAGTTGCGATTCGAGAACCGCATTGCGTTCGGTCGCTAACGCCGCTGCGGTCCGCTGCGTTACCGCGTCGGCTTGTAGTGCATTGAGTTCTTTGCGCCGTTTATGCAGTTGGCTCAGGCTGATGAGAAGACCCGCTCCGCTAGCGGCGGCAAGCCCCAACCAAAAAAGCGCATCTTCTATCATTCCGCCGCCAGAGATAACAACGCCAGATCTGCCAGTTCGGTGAAGAGTNCACGTAAACCGCGCAGTAGACGNAGACGATTCAGTCGTTCGTCAGGGTCCTGCGCATTGACCATCACGGTTTCAAAAAAATCATCGACTGGACCTCGCAGCTGCGCGAGCTGGTCCANGGCGGCTTGATAGTCTCGGTTGCTCATCAGCGGCACCAAGGCCGCCCCGACATGAGTGACGGCTTCTTGTAAGCGGGCCTCTGCCGGCTCCGAGAAAAGCNTGGGGTCCGGCGCGTTGCCATCCGCCTCGTCTGCTTTGGCGAGGATATTCGCGACCCGCTTGTTGGCGGCGGCAAGGTGCTCTGCGGTGTCGGACCCGGCAAACGCGGCGAGTGCGCGCACCCGAAGATCGATATCGAACAGATCGGTTTTGCCGGTTGCCAATACCGCGCGCACGACAGAAATATGNATGTCCTGCTCGTCATACCAGCTCGCGAGTCGCTCGAGAATGTACTGGAGCACCGCATCTGCCGTATCGGCCGAGAGTGTTGCCGAATGTTGTTGACAGGCGCTTTGGAGCCAATCGATTAGCGGCAGTGGCCGCTCGACGGCGATCAGCATTCTGACAACCGCAAGTGAAGCGCGACGCAGGGCAAACGGATCCTTTGACCCCGTGGGCGGCTCCCCGATACCGAAAATACCCACTAGCGTATCGAGGCGATCCGCGAGCGCGACCGCAGTTGCCTCAGCGGAGGCGGGAAGGCGATCCCCCGCAAAGCGGGGGTAGTAATGCTCTTCGATGGCTTGGGCAACGGCAGCCACTTCGCCGTCGTGCTGCGCATAGTGTGCGCCCGCAACGCCCTGTAGCTCCGGAAATTCCAGTACCATCTCTGAGACCAGGTCGCATTTACTGAGTTGCGCTGCGCGTTCAGTGACCTCGGCATCTGCGTCAATGGCGCTCGCCAGCTCAGTCGCAATGCCCGCAATCCGCTGGGTCTTGTCTAGCAAGCTACCGAGGTGGTGCTGAAACACCACGCTGGCCAGCCGCTCTTGTCGGGAGACAAGGGGANACTGTTTGTCGTTTGCGAAAAAGAAAGCCGCGTCACTTAATCGAGGGCGAATGACGCGTTCGTTACCCGTGACCACCGCGTCAGGGTCCCGGCTCTCGATATTTGATACCGTGATAAACGTGGGTAACAAATCGCCGCTGTCAGCATTGTTCAGATGAAAATATTTTTGGTGTGTTTTCATCGCTGAGATGAGCGCCTGCGCCGGCACTTCAAGAAAATCAGGGTCGAAGCTACCGCGCAGTGCTGTGGGCCATTCCACCAACCCGGTGACCTCGTCCAATAAGTCATCAGCCAGCGCGACGACCTCGCCCTGCTGGGNCAGCGCTGAAACCTGTTCAGCGATGCGCGTGCGTCGCTCCTCTGCGTCGACGAGCACGCGCGCGTCACGCAATACGTCGCGATATACGCCTGGAGACGCGATTGGCCGCGGTTGGTCGTCATGAAACCGGTGGCCGCGGCTCTCCCGTCCGCTGGACAGACCAAAAAGCTCCAGCGGCACGATGTCTTCACCAAGGAGCAATACCAGCCATTGCACCGGTCGCAAAAACTCATCCCGGGAGCGCCCCCATCGCATTCGCTTTGATATGGGTATACCCGATACGGCGCTGGCGATAATGCTNGGCATCACGTCCGCAGCCTTGGCGCCTTTTACCGACACATGAGCGGCAATTCTCTCCACGCCCTGCTCTTCAACCACCGACAGGTCATCGGGGGAGAGTCCTTGTTTCCTCGCGAAACCCTCGGCCGCCTTGGTCCACTGACCCTTATCGTCTCGCGCTGCTGAAAGCGGCGGGCCAACGACGTTGTTCTCGGTATCGGATGCCTTGATGCCTACGCTTTGAACCCAGACCGCCAGTCGTCTCGGCGTGGAGAACTGGTGTACCTCGGCGAAGGGCAGNTCGTGTGCTTTCAGACCGTTTACGATCCCTCTGGAGAGCGAAGCGGCCATGCCAGCGATTTCTCCTGCGGGCAATTCTTCTGTACCCAGTTCGAATAACAGATCAGCTGAAGTCATCGCTGGCTGTCTCCTGCTGCGTCTAGCAGCGCCAATGCGGCGGCTGCAAGATCGGGGTCAGCTTGTGGAAAGCCCAGCGCGCCTCGCGCCGCTACATAAGCTTCGGCGGTGGCTCGGGCGAGCGTGCGCACCCGCAGAATATAACGCTGCCTCTCGGTGACGCCAATCGCATGTCGGGCATCGAGCAGATTAAAGGTATGAGACGCTTTCATCACGTATTCATAGGCGGGTAATGGAAGTTGCTTGGTTGCCAACCGCATCGCCTCCTGCTCATAGAAGGCGAACTGCGCAAACAAGTGATCAACGTCAGCCTCGACAAAGTTAAAGGTCGACATCTCGACCTCGTTTTGGTGATAGACATCTCCGTAGGTGACCGGCCCGGAGGGGGTTTCTGCCCAAACCAATTCGTAGACCGATTCGACGCTTTGCAGATACATCGCAATGCGCTCTAGCCCATAGGTTAACTCGCCCGTGACGGGATGGCATTCCAGACCGCCGGCTTGCTGAAAATAGGTGAACTGGCTGACTTCCATGCCATTTAGCCACACCTCCCAACCCAGACCCCAGGCCCCGAGCGTAGGAGACTCCCAGTTATCTTCCACAAAGCGAATGTCATGCACCAGCGGATCGACACCCAGCGCAAACAGACTGCCCAAATAGAGATCCTGAAAATCTGCAGGGGAGGGCTTCATGACNACTTGAAACTGATAGTAGTGTTGCAGGCGATTGGGATTTTCACCGTAACGGCCATCTGCCGGCCGTCGGCTCGGTTGCACGTAGGCCGCGTTCCAGTTTTCAGGCCCTAGCGCCCGCAAGAAGGTTGCCGGGTGGAAAGTGCCGGCGCCGACCTCCATGTCGAGCGGCTGCAAAATGACGCAGCCATGACCAGCCCAGTAATCCTGCAGTCGCAGAATAACCTCTTGAAATGTCGGAGGCGCCACAGAAAAAAACCTAAAAAGGGTAACAGTGGTTAGTATAACTGCGTTGTCCGCGCCATAATCAATTTTCCCGTCGCTGACCTGGTCAAATTCTGAGCTAATGATGCCCGTATCGCCTAAGCCTATCTGGTTGGAGTGGACCGTGATTCTGCTTATCCGGCTGATGATGGTCGTCACCCGTCTGCTTCCCCTCGCATATGCGCGGGCACTCGGTAGAGGGGTGGGTGCGGGTCTCTATTACTTAAATAGCCGCATGCGCCGGGTGGCGATTAGGAATCTTGAGTTGGCGTACCCAGATTGGCCTCCCTCGAGACGCAGAGTGCTTGCCCGAGAGAGCGTTCAGTCGACGGGCGAGTTGATGGCTGAAATGGGCCGTGTCTGGATGCAGCCTTGGAGTCGTACCGAGGCCATCATCGAGGTCGACGGATTGGANTGCGTTACGNAGCCGTTGGCGTCGGGTCGAGGCGTCATCGTGTTGGGCCCTCATNTGGGCAATTGGGAGTTATTGGGCATGCATTTGGCAACGCTTGGTAACCTCGTGGCGCTATATGAACCGTTACCCCTTCAAAAGCTTGACCAGCTGGTGCATCGGAGTCGGCAGCGCACAGGGGGAAAGCTGGTCCCCACCACACCTCGCGGTATCGCAGAGCTGGTTCGTTCTGTCCGAGCGGGTGGCATCACTGGCATTTTGCCTGATCAGGTGCCCAGCGATGAGAAGGCGGGGCTGAATGTGCCGTTTTTTGGCGTCGACTGCTTTACCGCGTCGTTGGCAAGCAACCTCATTCGAAAGTCGGGCGCTGCGCCCGTCATGGGCACGGTGTTGCGCACACCAACCGGGTTCCGCGCCGTGTACCGGCCGGCCGAACCGGGTGTTCTAAGCAGTGACCCGGTTGAGGCGCTTGGCGCGATCAATCTCGGTGTGGAGAAGCTGATTGCGCATGACGAACGACAGTATCAGTGGCAGTACAAGCGGTTTCGTTGCCGGCCGCGCGGTCTGGTCGATCACTATGACTGGTCTGCAGCGCCACTGCTTGATGAAGTGAGTAGCAAGTCGTGACGCGGGTTACTGGAAAGGTCATTGCTGGCGTCATCGGGTTTCTGGCGTTTGGTCCCGCGGGCCTGCTGTTTGGGTTGGTCATTGGTCATGCATTTGACCGAGGGCTGTGGCGCGCGCTGCAACTGTCTGGCCCCGAGGCCGTGCACATTATGCGGGCGCAGTTCTTTGAGACCACCTTTACGCTGCTGGGGTTTGTTGCCAAAGCAGATGGGCGGGTGTCCGAGGCGGAGGTGGCCCAGACTGAAGCCTTGTTTGCGCAACTCAGGCTCAATGTAAGCCAGCGCCGCAGCGCCATCGAACACTTCAAGAAGGGTGCCTCGACGGGATTTGATCCTGCGCCGACGGTGGCAAAGTTTATCGACTGCCTCGGCCCGCGGCGTCAGGCGCAGCACACGTTAATGGCATTTTTGGTGGGGATGGCGCTGGCCGACGGCACTTTCGCTGAGACAGAGCGCGGCGCATTGTATCGCTTGGCTGAGTTGCTGACGTTACCGCGACAGGAGGTCGATCAACTCATCTCGATGCTCAATGCACAGGCACAATTTCAGCAGGGCGCGCACCAGCAATCTTCGGGGCGAGGGAGATATTCTGCACCCGGACAACGTGAAACAGAGCTCGCGACGGCCTATACCGCGCTGGGTCTAAAGGCAGATGCCACGGATGCAGAAGTGAAGCGACGTTATCGCAAACTGATGAGTGAGAATCACCCTGACAAGCTGATCGCCGAGGGCGTTCCCGATGAGCTGTTACGTGTGGCTACCGAGCGCGCGCAGGAAATTACCGCCGCCTATGAAGTTATCCAGCAGTCCCGGGGATCCAAGTAAATGAAGCGGGGGGTTGTTCAGTGTCGCCAGAAGGCGGGTGTGAGCAACACCAACAAAGTGAAAACCTCGAGACGTCCCATTAGCATGGCAAGGCAGAGAATTAATTTGCCTGGCTCGCTCACGGCTCCGTAATGATCCGCCACCTCGCCCAGCCCCGGACCCAGATTGTTCATCGTGGCGACTACCGCCGAAAATGCGGAAATAAAATCGAGATCAGTGGCCAGCAAGGCTAGCCAGATCATCACAAAGCAAAACATGTAGACTGCGAAAAAGCTCCAAACCGCACTAATGACCTCTGTTTGCACGCGGCGCGCATCGAGCTTGAGGGGAATCACGGCGTTGGGATGCAGCAGCTGTCGAAGTTCTCGCATGCCCTGCCGGAAGATGAGCAAAATTCTCATGGCTTTCATGCCACCACCGGTAGATCCCACGCAACCCCCCATNAAGCTCAAGATCAAAAGGAGTATCGGTAGGAATAATGGCCAGACTGAAAAGTCCTGGGTGGTAAATCCGGTTGTGGTGGCAATTGAAATGGTTTGGAACAGGCCGTGAATGATGCTGTTCTCGACATCGAGGGTTTCGGTGGTGAGCAATAGGCAACACACCACCACCGTGGCCAAAGCGATCACCGTGATAAAAAACGCTGTTTCGGAATCTCGCGCATAAACGCGCACATTGCGACGTTGCAGGGCGATGAAATGCAGCCCGAAATTAACGGCGGACAGCAGCATAAAGACTGAACTGACAAGCAGTACGCGGTTTTGTTCGTAGTAACCGAGGCTTGCGTCATGGGTCGAGAAGCCGCCGATCGCGACAGTAGAGAAGGCATGGCAGACGGCATCGAACGCCGACATGCCCGCAGCGAAATAGCTCGCGGTGCAGGCGATGGTGAGGAGCAGATAAATACCGAACAGCGCTTTCGCGGTGCTGGTAATTCGCGGNGTCAGTTTGCGGTCCTTCGAGGGCCCTGCGCTTTCTGCCCGGTAAAGCTGCATGCCGCCGATGCCCAGCATGGGTAAGATCGCCACCGCCAGAACAATGATCCCGATTCCGCCCAGCCACTGCAGTAGNTGCCGGTAAAGGAGTATTGACTGTGGCAGGGTGTCCAGACCGGTAATCACCGTTGCACCTGTGGTGGTGAGACCGGAAATAGACTCAAAAATAGCCGCGACCGGGCTGAGTTCCAATCCGGGGGATAGCCATAGCGGAATGGCGCCAAACAGCCCCAACACGATCCAAAAAAGCGCGGTGACCAGAAACCCGTCTCGAATATTCAGGTCGCGACTTAGATGCCGAGTCGGTAGCCACAGCATCACGCCCGCAAACAGCGTGGTCGCAAGGCCGGTCGCAAAAGCTGATTCGATACCATCCTTGGCGGCTAATGACAGGAAGAGCGAGGGAAGCATCGCCGTGCTGAACAGGATCAGCAGCACGCCAATGATTTTGAACGCCATCGCGAACTGCATCAGATAAAGCCGAAGCCCACCGCAAACAGCTTTTCCACTGCCGAGATTTGTGTGCGATCCGTCAGGAACAGAATAACGTGGTCATCTGCCTCTACCACTACATGGCCATGGGCGATCAGTACGGCTTCCCCTCTCAGAATGGCACCCACCGTCACGCTGGAAGGCAGGTTCAGCNCATCCAGCCGGCGTCCCACGACCTTTGAAGACCGCGAGTCACCATGGGCGGTTACTTCGATGGCTTCAGCGGCGCCGCGGCGTAAGGAGTGCACGGCGCTAATGTCACCGCGCCGCACGTGCATGAGCAGACTGCTGATCGTGATCTGTTGTGGTGAGATGGCGATGTCGATCTCTTCGCCAATCAGATCCGCATAAGCAGAGTTGGTAATCAGAGTAATCGCGTTTTTGGCGCCGAGCCGCTTCGCCAGCATCGACATCATGATATTGGACTCATCGTTGTCTGTTAGCGCACAGAACACATCGGTGTTTTCGATATTTTCCTGTTCAAGCAGGAGGGGTTCGTTGCCGCTGCCATGCAGCACAATGCTGTCTTCCAGCATGTCAGATAGCGCGCGACAGCGGTCATAGGAGCGCTCGATAACTTTAACCTGATACTGTTTTTCAAGCCGCTTGGCGAGAGTGGCCCCGATATTGCCACCCCCAGCGATCATGATGCGGTGGTAAGGCTTATCAACTTCCCGGAGCTCCGAGGTGACTTCGCGAATGTGTTCCCGCGCGGCGATAAAAAAGACTTCATCGTCTGGCTCTACGACGGTTGAGCCCTCGGGAATAATGGGATCACCACCGCGACGGAAGATCGCGGCAACGCGGGTATCCACGCGGGGCATATGCTCCCGAATTTCCTGCAGCTCCCGGCCCACGATGGGCCCACCGGTGACCGCTTTTACGGCCACGAGGCGAATCCGGCCGTCGGCAAAATCCAACACCTGTAGCGAGCCCGGATTTGCAATCAGTTGTTCGATATTGCGCGTTACCAGCTGTTCTGGACCAATAATCACGTCGACGGGGATGGCCCCCGAGTCAAACAACGCTTTGTGTTTGGCGAGGTAGTCTGTCGAGCGGACCCGGCTGATTTTGGTGGGTGTGCGATACAGCGTAAAGGCCACCGAGCAGGCCAACATATTGACTTCGTCACTGTCAGTGACGGCGATCAGCATATCGGCATCTTCTGCGCCGGCGTCTAATAGTGTGGAGGGGTGGGCGGCATTACCTAGCACCGTGCGAATATCCAAGCGTTCCTGCAGGCGCTTCAGGGTGGCCGCATGCTCGTCTACAACGGTAATGTCGTTTTGTTCATCGGCGAGGTGCTCGGCGAGTGTTCCGCCGACTTGCCCCGCTCCGAGAATAATGATTTTCACCGGCCTCTGGACCCTCCCAACGACCCGCCCACACCTTAAACCAAGTGAAACCCGCCACGCCATGTGGATTAGTCACGTTGGTGAGGGCGGGCAGCAGTGTTATCCGGCGGCTTTGCGCAGCAGCGAAAAGTAGAGACCGTCGCCTCCTTTCGGGTCGGGCAAGGTTTGCCAGCCATACTGCCGTGCCAGACCCTCAGATAGTTGCAGCGGCTCTACCACTGCGCCGCCGTTGCTTGCGGTAAACCGCGCGATGACGTCATCGTTCTCGGCCTGTAGCAGTGAGCAGGTGACATACAGCAACCTCCCATCCACTGCGAGAGCCGGCCAAAGCCCCTGCAGAATCGCCAACTGCTGGCGGGCAAATCCGTCGACATCGTCGGACTGTCTGAGGATCTTGATGTCTGGATTGCGACGCAGCACGCCGGTCGCCGAACACGGGACGTCCGCCAGAATGGCATCAAACGGGCGGGCTAACAGCGTGTCCGGTAGCGCGCTTGCATCGGCCACGGCCGTGGTGAGGGTGATCCCTAGCCGAGCACTATTTTCGAGTACCCGCTGCAGTCGTGGCGCACTGACGTCAGCGGCAATCAGCTCTTNNAGCGCAGGTTGCAGCTCAAGAAGGTGGCAGGCTTTTCCGCCCGGTGCTGCGCAGGCATCGAGAATGCGCTCTCCAGGTTGTGGGGCCATAATGTGNGCGACGTGCTGGGCCGCACTATCCTGCACGCTGGCCGCGCCGTCGAGAAACCCCGGCACTGTCGTGACGTCCATCGGACGCTCCAACACTACGCCGTCTTCTGTCGAGACGCAGGCTGAGGCACTGACTCCTGCGGTGGTCAGCGTCTNGAGATAATCCTCCCGCAAAGTGCTTTGCCGGTTCACTCTCAAGGCCATCGGCGGCCGCGTGCGAGCGGCCAGCGCAATCTGTTCGATCCCGTCANCGTATTCCGCAGTGAGTCGGTCGTGCAGCCACATCGGTAGCGCCCTCTGCTCCGCAACAGACAGTGTGTCGGCGGGGGTGGTTGCGCGCTGAAAAGACCGCAGTACGCCATTGATCACGCCGGTAGCCCACGATTTTTTAAGCGATCGCGCCGCATTGACGGTCTCCGAGACCACTGCNTGTGCTGGCGTATTCAGGCGTTCCAGNTCATANATTCCGACGCAGAGCAACGCCATNACATCCTGATCTTTGCGTCGCAGNGGCTTGGCGAGAAAGCCCTGGCAGATGGCAGTGAGGTAAGGCCACTCTCGCAACGTGCCGTACACCAATTCCTGACAGAGTGGGCGCTGCGTCTCATCAGTGGCGTCCAGCGCTGTGGGTAAGAGNCGGTTGAGTGAATGACCACNCATCACTCGGTGGATAATGCTAGCGGCGACAGCGCGGGGGGAGGACATGGTCAGGCGCCGGTTACGGCGTTGAAAAGTTGGCCCGGCTGCAACCGCTCCCGGTGACCATTGAGCAGTGTGGCAATAGGTTGGGCTTTGGCACCGGGCAATTGCGCCTCCTTAATCACTAGAATGCCGTCGCCACAACCCACCTGAAGTCCGGTCTCGTCTGCAGATAAAATTTCGCCTGTGCGGCCGTTATGGGGCTGTGCCTTAGCGTAGGCTGATAGCACCTTGAAGCGGTCGCTTTGCAGGTGGGTGTAACAGCCCGGGGCGGGGCAAAAGGCGCGAATGCGGCGGGCTAGATCGGCGGCGTCCCCCGACCAGTCGAGGGCCGCCTCCGTCTTATCGATTTTATGGGCATAAGTCGCCTCGTCATGATGTTGTGACAGTGCCGCGGCGAGCAGCGTGTCGATCTGGTCGAGGCTGGCAGCCAATGCCGTGACGCCGATCTCTGCAAGATCATTCAGCAGCGCACCGCTGGTGTGATGTGGCTGGATGGGAAGCGTTCGGGTGAGGAGCACTGGGCCGGTATCCAAACCAGGTTCCATNGCCATCACGCTGACCCCCGTTTCCGTATCTCCTGCTTCAATTGCCCTTTGAACCGGTGCCGCGCCGCGCCAGCGAGGTAACAGCGATGCGTGCACGTTGAGGCATCCAAGGCGAGGTATCGGCAAGATGGCAGCGGGCAGAATCAGCCCGTATGCCACCACAATCAGGATGTCGCAATCGAAGCGCGTCAAGATGACTTCGCTCTCGGCAGTTTTCAGCGTTTCCGGCTGCCAGACCGGCAAGCCTTCATCCAGTGCCACCGTCTTGACGGGGGAGTGCTGCAGCCGCTTGCCGCGACCTGCGGGCCGGTCGGGTTGACTGATCACCGACACAACTTGGTGGGGACCGTCGATTAGGCCTTCAAGATGCCGGGCAGCGAAGTCTGGGGTGCCGGCAAAAACAACTTTGAGCGGTGTCGTCATGTATTAGGACCGACGCTTTTGTTCTTTGACTAGCTTGCTGCGAATACGCTGTCGCTTCAGTGGCGATAAGTAGTCGACGAACAGCTTCCCCTCGAGATGGTCGATTTCATGCTGCAGGCAAATGCCCATCAAGCCATCGAGCCGCTCGGTAAACGGCCGGCCTTCGCGATCCAGCGCGGCGACCTCGACGATGCTCGGACGCTCCACTGTTTCGTAGAATCCCGGCACGGACAGGCAGCCTTCATCGTAAGTGCCTAGCGCGTNGTCGATGACGGTGATATCAGGGTTAATAAACACGCGTGGATCCGAATGATCCTCGGTAATATCCATGACGATGATGCGCTCGTGCACGTCTACCTGGCTTGCCGCTAAACCGATGCCGGGCGCCGCGTACATTGTTTCGAACATATCGTCGATCAGTTGCCGAATTCTCGCATTGACCTGCGCAACCGGCACCGCGCGAGTGCGCAGCCGCGGATCGGGGAATTCAAGAATGGAAAGTTGCGCCATGGGCTTAAGGTTCCAGTGCCGAACGGGTGTCGAGGCGGGGAAAAGTGTTCGGATTTGGTCTTGCTCTGCTCAAATCACCCCCGCACACTAAGATTATACCGCGATGCCATGGATCTGCAGGCACAGGAAGCGGACAGCAAACAACGGAGTGGATGCTGTGAGAGCGAGCAATGGAATTGCGATGTGCATCAATCGTAACGGCGACAGGGACGGTAGCCATTGGGCTGGCTCGCTCAGGCCAGCGGGCCTGTGGGCATTGCTCCTATTGATGAGCTCGGGGTGGTTAGGCGCTCAACCCGAGAAGCCGCTCACCCTCAACCCCGATGTCCCCCTGACCTACACGGTTCAAGCTGGAGACACCCTGTGGGATATTTCAACGCTGTTTCTGCGAGATCCTTGGCGATGGCGTGAGCTATGGTCGAGCAATCCGCAGGTCGATAACCCTCATCTCATCTACCCCAGAGACACCCTGAGTCTGCGATGGGAGGCAGGCGAGCCGAGACTGGNTCGCACAGACGAGGGAGTGATTAAGCTCTCACCCAGCATGCGCGCGAGTCCACTGGATCTGGCGATTCCTGCGATCCCGCGCCAACAGATCGGCCCCTTTTTACGCCAGCACCGGGTGGCTGAGGTGATCGAACTGGATCGGGCACCTTATATCGTAGCGGGCGAAGCGGGACGGCTGATCAGCGGGGTGGGGGATACCGTTTATGGCAAGGGCGCCTGGCAAACGGCGCGTAGCTACCGGCTGGTTCGTCGTGCGGAAAAACTCAAGGACCCAATCAGCGGCGAAGGGCTTGGTATTTTTGTCACGGATGTGGGCGAGGCGAGGTTACAGAATTCGCCTTCTGAAGAAGGTATGGTGGCGCTGACCGTTGCCGAAATGCGCGAGGAAATCCGCATTGGCGATCGTCTGCTACCGGTGACCGAATCAGCGGTCGAATCGACCTATCAACCGCAAGCTCCCGAGACCACTATCGATGGTGCATACGTGATCGCAGTGGCCGGTGGTGTGACCCAAATCGGGGCGCTGGATATTGTGGTGATTAATCGCGGCGCACGCGAGTCGCTGCGGGTGGGCGATGTACTGGCAATCGATCATGCAGGCGAGCGCGTGCAGGACTCTGTGACCGGAAAGCAGGTGCGTTTGCCTGACAAACAGGCGGGGGTACTGATGGTGTTTTCGGTTTACGAGCGCGCCAGTTTCGGCCTGGTGCTGGAGGCGAAGCGCCCCTTGGCGGTCGGCGACAAGCTGCGCAACCCCTGAGGTAAACACCACACGGCAATGCTCCGCTGCGCTGTGAGCGCTGCATCACGACTACATGGCTCAAGGAAGGGCAATGGCACATCAGTTTGGAATCGATAGTGACGCAGACGCGCGATGGCTGACGCTGACTCGGAGTGTAGAGGCAGGTGCCCGCTGGCTCGATCAGGTACTGCAACGGTGCGCTACCCCCGAGGCGGTGCTGAGTTGTGCGGGAGACGCTGCGCTTGCCTTGGGAATTGCGCCATTACAGCGAGCGCTGGACAATCCGGCCCCCGTTGACCTACCGGATAGGCTTCTTTTAGAGCCGGGGTTGTCTGTAGTGACCACACGTGACCCAGAGTATCCGCCGCTGCTGGCACAGTGCAGCGACCGGCCGCCTTTCTTGTTTTTTCGGGGCGCGCCGCAGCNCNTGACTGCCCGCACGGTATCGATTGTCGGCACNCGAAAACCGTCTGTNGAGGGTCGGCGCGCAGCCAATGAATTCGCAGCCGCGGCAGCCAAGTCCGGCCTGAGCGTGGTCAGCGGTCTCGCCCTAGGGATCGACGGTATTGCCCATGACGCGGCATTGGCTACCGGAGGCTGCACGATCGCCGTGCTGCCGTCGGGGCTCGATCAGATCTACCCAGCCCGCCACCAACAGCTGGCGGAGCGGGTGGCGAGGGGGGGTGCACTGGTCAGTGAATTTCCTTTGGGCACCCCGCCGCGAAAACATCACTTTCATCGACGTAATCGGACCTTGTCAGGCTTTAGCATGTCTACACTCGTGGTTGAGGGGGGGCGTCCGAGTGGCACGTTGCTGACTGCATCGGCCGCAGCGGATCAGGGTAGAGATGTCATGGTATTGCCCTGGTCGATTTATCACCGCGAGGGGGCAGGCTGTCGATATCTTCTTGAGGATGGCGCGNTACTGGTTCAATCGACCGAGGCGATGTGCGCACACCTCGGCGTTGCGGCTGCGTCTAACGGACCGGCCTCATCGCCCTCTGGACCTATGGCAGTAGAACGCCGCGACGAGGGTAATTTGAGTCCCGATCAAANGACGTTACTGTCGCTGCTGGGGAGCGGCACTCACAGCGCCGAAGTGCTCGCCCTGCAACTCGAGTGGGATCTCGATCACTGTCTTGCCTGTCTGTCAGCGCTGGAGGTCGCGGCGCGAATTCAAAGGGCGCCCGGTGGCTATAGCGCGATGATNTGACCCATCGCGTTGGCACGACCGCGATCAACCGCTTAGCGCAGCAGCATTGGCTACCAGGTCCGAGTCTGGGGTAAGGTAATTATCCGTTCGCCACGTCACCTTGACATGACATCAGCCCCCTCACCCATACTTCATTCCCGCTGGCGAGTACCCTATTTGGGCTCGGTGCTCGCAGCGGGAGCCGTGGTGGCCTGTCCGGCTGAGGGCGTATGGGGCTTGAGTTGTAATCCGTTTGACGAGGCGGCGGTGCGGAATTTGCTGGATATGAAACAGCGCTCGGTCAGCAAGGGTTTGATCTTAGTCGCTGCGACCAGCGAGACCTTCGGCGAGGTTTTGCAAGGCTTACCACTTGATCAGCAGGGTGAGGTGCTCGCCTCATGGCCCGGCCCCCATACCTGGCTGGTACCCCATAGAGGATGTTATCCACCGTGGGTCACGGGCGATAGCACCGAGGTGGCGATTCGCGTCACCTCCGCCCCCGCTCTGTCTGCATTGTGTGACACGTTTGGGGGGCCACTGGTGTCGACAAGCGCAAATCCTGCCGGCTTGCCACCTCCTCACGCTATGTGGGAACTGCGGCGCTATTTCGGTGCGGCGCTGCCAGCCTTGCCGGCTGCTATTGACCCAGCGGGCAAACCATCAACAATACGCCGAGCCGGGGATGGAAAGGTTGTCCGCGGATAATCACACATTAAGGAGCAGTCGATGGATGCGGCGGCGGTAGAAACGTACCTCACATCATTACAAACCCGGATCTGTTCGGCCCTCGAGGCGATTGATGGCAGCGCAACGTTTGCGTCGGAGTCGTGGGATCGTCCCGAGGGGGGTGGGGGGATCAGCCGAGTCTTGGCAGAGGGCGACATTATCGAAAAAGGGGGTGTCAACTTTTCGCACGTCGTCGGAGCCGGTATGCCTGCGTCGGCAACGCAGCATCGACCCGAACTCGCGGGGCGGAGTTTTCGGGCGATGGGCCTATCGCTGGTCATTCACCCGCGCAATCCCCATGCGCCCACTTCCCATGCCAATGTGCGCATGTTCATGGCAGAGAAGCCGGGTGAGGAACCGGTTTGGTGGATGGGCGGCGGCTTCGATCTAACGCCCTATTACGGTTATGAGGAAGATGCGGTCCACTGGCATCAGACCGCGAAGGCTGCCTGCGATCCTTTCGGCGACGAGGTTTATCCACGTTTCAAGAAGTGGTGTGANGATTACTTTTATTTACCTCATCGGCAGGAGCCGCGNGGTGTGGGCGGGCTATTTTATGACGACCTCAATGACTGGGGTTTTGAGCAAAGCTTTGCTTTTATGCGCAGCGTGGGCGATGGATTTCTCGAGGCCTATGTGCCGATTCTCCAGCGGCGAAAGGAGATGCCGTGGACGGAGCCCGAGCGCCAGTGGCAACTGTATCGACGTGGCCGCTACGTGGAGTTCAATCTGGTCCATGACCGTGGAACCTTGTTTGGGTTGCAAACCAACGGGCGCACGGAGGCAATACTGATGTCTTTGCCCCCGCTTGTTCGCTGGGAGTATGGCTATACCCCGGTTGCGGGGACGCCGGAAGCGACGCTCATGACGGACTTTTTAAGACCGCGNGACTGGCTGGGGCTAGAGCCTGCTGCGAGCACGTCATGATGCGGTCATCATGGCGACGGTTCATGTTGTTTGGCGGCTTTGCCGATCTGATCCGATGACGTCCGACCACCTGATTTCGGGACGCTTTGCGGTCGTGGGTAATCCCATTCAGCACAGTNTGTCGCCNGTGATCCATTCGGCTTTTGCGCAGCAGAGTGGGCGCCAAATNGATTATCGGGCAGAGCTTGTCGGCCTGGATACATTTGAGACCTGGGTGACCACTTTCTTTCAGCAGGGTGGGCGAGGGCTCAATGTGACGCTGCCCTTCAAAACCCGCGCCTATGCGCTGGCCGACGAGGTGTCGGACAGAGCGCGGGCAGCTGGCGCAGCCAACTTTCTGGCTCAAAATGCGGCCGGGCAGATGATTGCCGACAACACAGATGGTAAGGGCATGGTGGCAGACATGACCGACAATGCGGGGTGGTCACTTAATGGTGCGCGAGTGCTGGTGCTGGGTGCAGGGGGTGCGGTGAAGGGTGTGATCCCGTCTCTGCTGCAGGCTGCGCCCGAGTGTATCGTTGTGGCCAATCGCACGTCAGCGCGCGCTGAAGCGCTGGCCGCAGAGTGGATAGATCAGTCAACCCCGGTGTCCGGAGGGAGTTACGACCTGGCGCTCTCGATGCCCTGGGATGTGATTGTCAATGGCACCAGCACGGGGCTTTCGAACGAGATGCCGGGGTTGCCCGCCGGGGTCATCTTGGCAGACGACTGCTACTGTTACGACATGGCGTATGGCAAGGGGCCTACGCCGTTTATGTCTTGGGGAGCCGACCAAGGCGCGACTGCAGTAAGAGATGGACTAGGCATGCTAGTTGAACAGGCGGCCGAAAGCTTTTGCTTGTGGCTGGGNGATTATCCCGAGACACAGCCAGTGATGTCGGNGCTCAGGGAGCACTCGCAGGCGGCACGTTAAGCGCTACTGTCGAGGTATCGTTGCTTGAGCGAGGTATAGCCTGCAGCACTATAGGGCAAAAAGCGAATCTCGTCTTCGGTGAGCGCGCGCACTTCTCGGGCAGGGCTGCCAGCGTAAAGATAACCACTGCGAAGCTTTTTTCCCGGTGTGACGAGCGCCCCTGCGGCAANCATCACATCGTCTTCCACGACCACGGCGTCCATGATAATCGCGCCCATACCCACCAAAACGCGGTTGCCTACGGTGCAGCCATGCAACAGCGCGCGGTGACCCACCGTGACATCCTCGCCGATGTGCAGGGGGAAGCCGGCAGGATTGAAAGGCCCGTCATGGGTGACGTGCAGCACCGTGCCGTCCTGAATGTTGGTGCGCGCACCGATGCGAATAATCTGTACGTCACCGCGCATTGCGGCGTGGGGCCATACGCTGACGTCATCGCCGAGGCACACATCCCCCATGACCACCGCCGTGGGATCGATCATCACCGCTTTACCCAGAGTGGGGATGANGCCAAGACCTTCGCGAATATTGGCCTCACCCCTGAAGTTGATATGACTCACAGTTCTTCTCCTGATCGGATCTTGCCGTNCTGATTCCCGGTGCCGTCTTAACGTTGCCAGCGCGAGACCTTGCTACACTGTCGGCACGAAATACCCGGGAGGCGAGTATGTCGGATTCTTCCCCTGAACCCAATCAGCGNCCGCGGTTTGTGGCCGGTGCAGTCTGCCCAAGCTGTAGGGCAGAGGACCGTATGGTGATCGACGCCGGGGCTGATGAGCGCCGTTGCGTTGCGTGCGGCTTTGTAGAGGCCCGCCCTGACGCCGGCGTNAGCGTGCTGCCAACCCGCGTCACCCGCGCGGCGGCACGGCGCGTCGAGACCGAAGCAGAGGCGGTCCGCTTGTTGGAGGACTAGGGGTCGGCACTGCTCTNCATAACCTAAAATTATGAGNGGAATTAATAAAAAGCATTGGCATTCATAACNCGGTCCACCGACCATANGGCTCGCTCACAGGGCGTGACCTTTTGCCCATGTTATTTTCAGCAAATTCGCTATAATCCNGGCGCTTTTTGACCCCCTCAGTGGCTCGGGGCTCAGTGCCACACAACCATATGGAGTACGCACGCGATGAGGAGACTATTCTCAGCAGCGGCTTTGACATTATTGGCGCCCCTCGCTGCGGCCCAGAACCAGATCAACATGTCACCGGGTGTGACAGAGATCGGGGCTGATATTTTTGAGCTCCACATGTTGATCATGTGGATCTGCGTGATAATAGGCGTCGCCGTGTTCGCGGTGATGTTTTACTCCATTTATGCGCACAGAAAGTCTAAAGGTCATCAGGCTTCACAATTTCACGAGAGCACGAAGGTCGAAGTGGCATGGACGGTCGTCCCCTTCCTGATCCTCATTGCNATGGCAGTGCCGGCGACNTCGACNNTGCTNGANGTGTATGACAACGACGAAGCNGAGTTGGACGTNNTGATCACGGGTTANCAATGGAANTGGAGGTACGAGTACCTNGANGCNTCAGGGGAGCCCGTCGCCTTTTTCTCCAACCTAGCNACCCCGCAGGAAGAGATCTACAACACNGAACAAAAGGGNGAGAACTATCTNCTTGAAGTGGATGAGCCNCTGGTNATTCCGACNAANACAAAAGTNCGGTTTNTGATNACNGCGAATGACGTGATNCACTCNTGGTGGGTNCCGGAAATTGCNGTNAAGCGCGATGCCATACCGGGCTTTATCAACGAGGCATGGACCCGTGTACCGGAGGAAGGCATTTATCGTGGCCAATGCACGGAGCTTTGTGGTGCTTATCACGGATTTATGCCGGTTGTGGTGCACGCGGTTTCTCGCGATGAATTTGACGCGTGGATGGCAGCCAAGCGCGGTGCAGCCGTAGCCCAGACAGCGCTGGCTATGCAGACACTACCGGCTGATGAGCTGATGGATCAGGGCAAGGCGGTCTATGACAGCGCCTGCCTCGCTTGCCATGGCGCACAGGGCGAGGGCGGGATTGGCAATGCGATCGCCGGCAGTTCGTTGGTCTTGGGAGATTTGTCCGAGCACATGGCGGTCGTTGCCAAGGGCGTGTCGGGCACCGCTATGCAAGCATTTGGCGGCCAGCTTAACGACGTTGAAATGGCGGCGGTACTGACCTACCAGCGCAATGCGTTTGGCAACAATACGGGCGATATCGTCCAGCCCGGTGACGTCACCGGCATGAAGCAAGGTTAAGGGAGAGCATACGATGGGTGATCATCATCACGGACCCGCCGCGGGCATCACGCGCTGGCTTTTTACGACNAATCACAAGGACATCGGCACGATGTACCTGTGGTTCTCCTTCGCCATGTTTCTGCTCGGCGGCTTCTTCGCGATGGTTATTCGCGCAGAATTGTTCCAGCCGGGTATGCAGCTTGTAGAGCCTGCATTTTTTAATCAGATGACAACCCTGCACGGGTTGGTGATGGTATTTGGCGCCATCATGCCGTCCTTTGTGGGGCTGGCTAACTGGCTAATCCCGATGATGATTGGTGCGCCGGACATGGCGTTGCCGCGCATGAACAACTGGAGTTTTTGGATCTTGCCGCCCGCTTTTCTGATGCTGGCGTCAACGCTGTTTATGGAAGGCGGTGCGCCGGCTTTTGGCTGGACCTTCTATGCGCCGCTGTCGACAACTTATGCGCCGCCATCGGTGACCTTCTTTATTTTCGCCATCCACATTTTGGGCGTGTCGTCCATCATGGGCTCTATCAATATCATTGCCACCGTGATGAATATGCGAGCGCCGGGCATGACTTATATGAAGATGCCCCTGTTCGTCTGGACCTGGTTAATCACAGCCTTTTTGCTGGTCGCCGTCATGCCTGTTTTGGCGGGTGCAGTGACCATGATGCTAATGGATATCCATTTCGGCACCAGCTTCTTTTCCGCGGCCGGTGGCGGCGACCCCGTACTGTTCCAGCACATCTTCTGGTTCTTTGGTCACCCCGAGGTTTACATCATTATTCTGCCTGCGTTTGGTGTGGTGTCGCAGATCATTCCTGCCTTTTCCAGAAAGCCTCTGTTTGGCTACGCCTCGATGGTCTATGCCACAGCATCCATTGCCTTTTTGTCCTTTATCGTCTGGGCGCATCACATGTACACCGTGGGTATGCCGGTCGCGGGAGAGCTGTTCTTCATGTACGCCACCATGCTCATCGCCGTTCCGACAGGCGTGAAGGTATTTAANTGGATTACGACCATGTGGCGCGGNTCGCTTAGCTTCGAGACGCCGATGTTGTTTTGCATCGGTTTCCTGATCCTCTTCACGCTGGGTGGATTTACCGGCCTGATGCTGTCGATTGCNCCGGCAGACTTCCAGTATCACGACACTTATTTTGTGGTGGCGCACTTTCATTACGTGATGGTGGCAGGGGCAGTGTTCTCCATGACCGCTGCGGTGTATTACTGGTTACCCAAGTGGTGTGGACGGATGTACAACGAGGCGATGGGCAAAACNCACTTCTGGATTTCGTTTATCGGCTTCAACATTACTTTCTTCCCGCAACACTTCGTTGGTCTGGCTGGTATGCCCCGGCGCATCCCGGACTACGCGCTCCAGTTCGCGGACTTCAATATGATGTCCTCGATTGGCGCCTTTATTTATGGCGCCTCCCAGCTGCTGTTCCTCTACAACGTCATTGCGGCCATCGTGGCGGGCAAGCCGGTTAGCGATGAAAGGGTTTGGGACGGCGCAGAAGGGCTCGAGTGGACCCTGCCAACGCCGGCGCCCTACCACACCTTCGAAGAGCCTCCGCAGGTGCCCAAGCCCGCGGGCACAATTTAAAGGGTCGGGGTGCCAGGGAGTCTGATATGGGCAGTCTGCGTCTGAGCCGAGTCCCCGCTATCGATACCGCCCTGAAGCTGGTGGCGGTCGCCGTTGCGATGTTTGCCTTCGTTTTTGTCGTGATGGTGCCGCTCTACAACGTTCTTTGCGATGCGCTGGGCATTAACGGTAAAACAGCCAGCCAGGCTTACACGGCGGTTTCAACGTCGATTGACGAGAGTCGCCAGGTCACCGTGCAGTTTGTCGCGATCAACAATGACGACATGCCTTGGTCGTTTTCCNCTGAGGCGCGCANGATGCGTGTTCATCCNGGCGCTGCCAATGGCGTTGTTTTTCGGGCAATGAATCCGACAGANGCCGAAATGGTGGCGCAGGCCATCCCCAGTATCTCGCCCAGTCGCGCGGCGGCGTATTTTCACAAAACCGAATGCTTCTGTTTTGACCAGCAGGCATTGGCGGGCCGAGCCGGAGTGGACATGCCTCTGCAGTTCATCGTTGATCAGGACCTGCCTAAAGATATTCACACGATCACGCTTTCTTACACGTTATTTGATGTCACCGATACGGTGACCGATGGTCTTGCTGTCCGCTGAAGGACGCACCTGAGGAGACACTTATGTCCAGTTCAACATCCGCTCCTTCCGGCCACGAGAAATATTATGTTCCCGAGTCCTCAAGCCTTGCCGTCAGGGCGACCATTGGGCTGGTGTTGTCGGTGTTCGGTGCGGCGCTCATGCTCAACGACATGACGTTTGGGGATCCGGAGCGATCCAGCGCTTCGGTATGGGTGCTGACCACCGGTCTGGTGTTTTTTATCTTCACCCTTACCAGCTGGTTTCGCACTGCGATTAGGGAAAATCTTGCGGGCATGAACAGTAGNCAGCTTCACCAAAGTTATGTACTGGGGATGTTCTGGTTCATCTTCTCTGAAGTCATGTTTTTTGCGGTGTTCTTCGGCACGTTGTTATATGTGCGCCAGTTTGCGGGCCCCTGGTTGGCTGGCGAGGGCGATGGCGGGCGGATGAATGGACTGTTATGGCCCGGATTTGAATTCGCGTGGCCGCCGGTCATAACGCCGCAGGAGATTGTTGGTGGGGCAGACGCACAGGTAATCGCCAATAACGGGGCCTTTGTCTCTCAAGAGAAATCGATGGCCCCCGCGGACGCACACGCTTGGTATGCATGGCTGCCTATGTGGAACACGATTATCCTGCTGTCATCCAGTGCCACCGTGCATGTCGCCCACACCGCCATCCTGTCTGGCGACCGCAAAAAGTTTAACCGCTGGCTCGGGATTACCGTCGGCCTCGCCTTGATTTTCTTGGGTCTGCAGGCGGCGGAGTATTACGAAGCCTATGTACTGTTCGGTTTGACACTCAATTCGGGCATTTATGGCTCCACCTTTTTCATGCTGACGGGCTTCCACGGTTTTCATGTGGCAATGGGCATGACGATGCTGTTGATTCAGCTGATTCGGTCCATGAAGAACAAGCACTTCACTGCTACTGATCACTTTGGTTTTGAGGCGTCGAGTTGGTATTGGCATTTCGTGGATGTCGTGTGGGTGTTTCTGTTTCTTTTTGTCTACATCCTCTGACAGTGCGCTGGCAGTGCGAGGGCGCGGTGGCGCCCTTTTTTATAAGTGCATGAGTTGCGTCTAGAACGCGTGGCCTGAAACCGCCCCCTTGGTGACTTGATTATTCGCTACTGTCGGTGGTGGTGACTGGTCCCGGATCCCAGGGGTTTTGTTGTCCGAGTTGTCCCGTGATCAAGCCGTAGACTATGACTGCCAGCAGACAAACACCTAAAGCGAGACGAACACCGAGAGACGTAAAGAGACGCTTTTTTTCAGTGCTACCCTGATCGGACATCAGAAACACCAAACCCGACGCGAGACTGGCGACAAGCGCTATCATGAGCAGAATAATGATGGTCTTGAGCATGAGGTCAGCCCTTGTGGCTCCTTGCGCGAACGGCCGCAAACATTGTGCAGCGAGAGATACGACAGCATGCAGTTTAACCGAAGCCTCGGACCCCTGACGGTAAAAGGTGATGTGAGAGCCGTATTCGCAGGGGTGGTGTTGCTCGGCTTGCTCAGTAATCTCGGTTTTTGGCAGCTTGGCCGCGCGGGAGAAAAAGCTGCTTTGGAAGACCGGTGGCAGGCCCGCGCGGCGGAGCCCGCTGTGACCCCTCGCGCGTTAACGGACCAAGCCAGAGACCCGGCGGACCGCCAGGTGCGTTGGGAAGGGGAGTTCCGCGCGGGAGACTATCTGCTCCTGGATAATCGGTTGCATCGGGGACAGCCCGGTTTTCACGTGATTGCGCTGGCCAGCGCAGGTGATGCAGTGGTGCCAGTCAACTTGGGCTGGTTGGCAGGGGACCCCTCTCGCCGGACGCTACCTACGCCCGCATTGCCCGCGGGCCTGGTAACCATCGAAGGGCGCGTGTATGTGCCAAGTGGCAAGCCGCTAATGCTGCAAAAACCTGAGCCCCCGGAGGGGCTTCCCGCTACCGTGCAGACCCTGTATTGGGATGGCTGGCAGGGTTCTCTTTCGATGCTGACAGATAGCGAAGTGTTTCCTTATGAGGTCAGAATTGAGCCTGAGTCGCCTCTGGCGCTGGTCGCGGAGTGGACGGTCGTCAATCAGTCTCCCTCTATGCATCTGGGCTACGCGGTACAGTGGTTCGCTATGGCGGCTGTACTGCTGTTAATTGGTGTGCTCCGCCTCACTAATGTGCGCAGTTTGCTGAGCGGTAGCGGATGATCATGTCAACGCCGACGCCGAGCACGCAGCAGCGACGCGCACGCACGATACTGCTTCTGATCGCGGGCATTCCTATCTCTATGATGCTCGCCGCGACGGCGCTATGGTGGGCGGTGGATAGCGGCCATGTTGATGTCTTGGGTAGCGTTGGCACCGCGAATCATGGCGCGCTGATCACACCCCCGCGTTCGTTAAGCGGGACCCGTTTTCAGCACGAGGGGGTGGCCGAGACGTTGTGGCGGGACCTGCCGGCCAAGTGGCGATTTATGGTGGTTCAGCGCGGCGACGACTGCGGTGACCTGTGCCAACAGCAGCTCTATCAAACGCGCCAGATTCACCTCGCTCTCGGCAAAGAATTCAATCGGGTCGGGCGAATCGTGCTCAGCGATACGTCTCCAGCCGCGGTCACGCTTGCTCCGGGTATTGGCGACCAGGCAGACCCCGTCACGCAGCGATTGGATGATTGGCTGGCTCGCGAACATGTGGGTATCTTGCCGCTGACGTTGCCGGCAATAGAGTTGGAGGGGTTGGTGCCCGAAATTCTGACAGCGCCTGCGCAATGGTATGTCGTCGATCCTGCGGGTTGGATCATGATGCGGGTATCGGATGACCTTCATTACAAGGACGTCATTAGTGATATGCGGTT
>NYTG01000047.1 GCA_002683395.1 Halieaceae bacterium
AAACGAAAAAAGTTGCGAATGTGAATGCTCAACAACTGATTGCTGTGTGAAAGGCACTTGCGATTGCTGCAAAGAGTCTTGCTGCTGCTAACTCGCTAGTTGTGGTGCGAAGCTCATGTAGCCTCTCACCTAGCCTACCGTGATTGGGAACCGCCACCGGGAGTTGTTGCTTCGAGAGTAAATTGCCCGAAGCAGAGCTTCGGGCAATTCTTTCGCTCAGTTGCCCGACGGCATGACCGAATCTTTGACCGCCAAAAGGAAATTGGCAATGACCAAGCCCGCGAGCATCACAGCGATGTTGTCGATAATCGCGTTCAGCTGGATGCCGATTCCGGGAATCACATCCAGTGAGTTCGCCACGACGGGCATCGCCACTGCGGCCACTGTGTAGGCCATGCGCCCCGTCGCATCAGCGAGCGGACTCACAAAGCCACTGACTAAACCGAAAATCACTAACAACAGCCCAGAATAAGCCGCCAACTCAGCAAAAAAAACCGCGACGATGGCAATAATTAAGCCAATGAGCGTTAAGATTTTATTGAACCCCATAGCGTTATCCTTATTGTTTGAGAGAGTTTGCTGCGACCGCTGTGCCTCAGAGCAAAATGCACCAGCCCGCGTATAAGGCACCGCAACACGACTAAACTAACAGGTGCCGAGCCCGGTTGGGAAGATAAATGAGGGTTTTGTCGATAGAGGTATGGTGGAGCTAGACGGGATCGAACCGTCGACCTCAACACTGCCAGTGTTGCGCTCTCCCAGCTGAGCTATAGCCCCACATCAGGTCTCGACGACCGTCGAGGGCCGCCACACTACGGATCCCCGCAAACCCTGTCAAGCCGAGCACTTTATCCTCTTGCTCGCGCTGAGCGGCTTCACTGGCGCAACATCAGTAGTACACTGTCCGCCGAGTTATTTCGGAGGTTTGACCATGTTTGCCCGAGCCGTTCTGCTGATCCCCGGCGCAGTGTTTATCGTTTACGGTGCCATGTGTTGGTACAACCCCGAGCTGCCGGCTGAATACGCCGGACTGTGGGTTGCACATCAAGATGGATTGGCAGAACTGGCGGCCATGTATGGCGGGCTGCAGCTTTGCCTTGGCTCCATCATCTTCCTATCGGGCATTCTTAAAGGCTACCTGCGTCCGGGGCTATGGCTGGCGATGATGTGCCTTGGTGGCCTCGCTGTGGCGCGGGGCAGCGTGGCGTTCGGCGACTTTGACCTCACGGTACAAGCCGCTCAAGGCGCAGCAGACGTTGCCATGAGCTCAGACTTTACGTCCTACACCTGGTACGCGCTGCTGTTTGAGGCGACCTTCGCNGTCCTCGCGGGCCTGTGTCTGCTCAACAAAGAGAACCAGAACTAGGGCCNCCCCGGCACCTATNAGACGAGAGCGTCGTAGGCTTTCTCGAGTCGCTTGGCTNCTTTTTTAGAGACGCCACCGCAGGTCTCGATGGCATTTCGGAGCCGTGACCGGGTCATATCCGGCCCAAGNATCGCCATCGAATCNGGGATCGAATAAGCCACTTTNTCGCCCGACAAAGCGACAAACAGCGGTGCAAAGAGCACTTTAGGCTTGAGGCTCATGGCATCTGCCAAACCCTTTAACGCAGTGAATAATGCATCACGACTCCAGTCCTGCTGAGCTTCCAATCGCCACAATACAAACTGCATCTGTGTGACAATTTGCTCGCGTGCCTCACCCTCTTCCGCAAAAGTATCCGCACTGAGCTCGATATCGCCTGAGAGTAAATACGCCGCCTGCGAAATCAGGTCAGAGAGCACCTCGATACGACCCTGCGCATGAGGCAGGATTTTATCCAACACCTCTCGGTTCAATGCCCAGTCGCGCAGCCTCCTTACCAATTCGTCCGCGCTCAGTGATTCGCGAATCCAGAGGCCATTCAGCCACTTAAGCTTCTCTACGTCGAACACGGGCCCACCCAGTGAGACACGGCCGATATCAAANACCGCCTGCATCTCGTCAAGCGTGAACTTCTCTTCCTCGTTGGGCATTGACCATCCCATGCGGCCCAGATAATTCACCACCGCCTCGGGTAAAAAGCCCATGCGCTGGTAGTACAGGATGCTGGTGGGGTTTTTGCGTTTACTGAGCTTGGATTTGTCAGGGTTGCGCAGCAGCGGCAGATGACACAGTACCGGCATCTCCCAACCAAAATACTCGTATAAAAGCCGGTGCTTGGGCGCTGAATTAATCCACTCTTCGCCACGAATCACATGACTGATCTGCATGAGGTGGTCATCGACCACGTTAGCGAGGTGATAGGTGGGGAGGCCATCGGATTTGAGCAGGATCTGTGCATCAACCATCCCCCAGTCGAGCTCAATCGTGCCCCGGAGCATATCCTCTACCGCACAGACACCCTCTTCTTCCGGCACCATCATACGAATCACATACGGATCACCGGCTGCTTTGCGAACCGCTTGCTCATTTTCTGACAAGATTAAATCAGCCGGTTTTAACGCGGTTGAGTGGCCTGCCTCACGACGCGCCTCTCGCAGCACATTTAACTCCTCCGGCGTGCGATAGCACACAAAGGCCTGACCCTTTTCTACCAGCTCCCACGCGTAGCCACTGTAAATGTCTGCCCGCTCGCTCTGCCGGTAAGGGCCCATTGGGCCGCCCACGTCAGGGCCTTCGTCCCAGTCGAGCCCGAGCCAGCGGAGCGATTCAATGATCTTCGCCTCTGCCTCGGGGGTGCTGCGGACTTGGTCAGTGTCTTCGATACGCAGGACAAATTGGCCGCCGTGAGCGTGTGCAAAGCACCGATTAAAAAGCGCCATGTAAGCGGTGCCCACATGGGGATCACCCGTTGGAGAGGGCGCAACGCGGGTTCTGACTGTCATCAAGAGCCACTTGCAAAATAAAGACCAAGGTGGAGTTTACCAAAGGCTTGAACGAGGGTTTTACCGCTATCTACCGCAATATTCGCACTCTCATCACCGGGCAAACTCCGGTAGCATACGAGCACTCTGTGGGTAGGTAACCGTTAGTGAAAGAACCCGTCTCAAGTGCGACCGGGCTGCTGCATTGTTCAGCGCCGACGCGCCGCGCCAACGCCTCACCATCTTCCAAACTGGGTGCGCTCGCCCTGTGTTGTGCCCTACTCAGCCTGCTCACCGCCTGCGGCAGTGGCGAGAGCAATGTAGTGAGTGGTAATCGGGACGGCATTTTGCACTACGGAAACGGCACCGAGCCGCAGGGCCTCGACCCGCAGGTAGTCACGGGCGTGCCCGAAAATCACATTATTCGCGCGCTGTTTGAGGGCTTAGCGGTCAAGAACCCGATAACGCTGGAGCCTGAGCCCGGCGTGGCCGAGCGCTGGGAATTCAGCGACGNAGGCCGGATCATCACGTTTTACCTGAACCCTGAAGCCAANTGGTCCAANGGCGAACAGGTGACCGCAAGCGACTATGTCTGGAGCTGGAACCGCGCCCTCCACCCGATGACGGGTAACGAGTACGCCTATATGCTTTTTCCGGTGGTGAACGCCGAGGCCTATCTCAAAGGCAAGGTGACCGACTTTAGTGAGGTGGGCGTCAAAGCACTTGATGACACCACGTTAGAAGTCACGCTCAACACCCCCACTCCCTATTTCGTCCAGCTGATGGATCATTACAGCACCTTCGCAGTGCACCCCGAGACACTGCTGCAGTTTGGGGAAATGACTGACCGCTACACCCCCTGGACCCGGGTCGGCAACATGGTCAGTAACGGTGCGTTCAAGCTGACCGAATGGGCTTTGAACCGGCGCATCGTCGTTGAGAAGAGCGAGCATTACTGGGACCGTAACAAGGTGTCGCTCAACGCCGTGGTGTTTTATCCAATGGAGAACGTGGTCAGCGAGGAGCGGATGTTCCGGGTAGAACAACTGCACTACACGCAGGTCGTCCCGCTCGACAAAATTCCCCTGTATCGGGATATGCCCGATACGCCCTATGTGCAGGCGCCCTATCTCGGCACCTACTATTACCTGATCAANACCCAACGGCCGCCGGTNGATGATGCGCGGGTGCGCAAGGCGTTGGCCATGTCGGTTGATCGAGAAAAGNTGGTCCGCACGGTGCTACAGGAAACCGCGGTGCCGGCCTATTCGATCACGCCACCCGGNACGCTGGGTTATTACCCGCCCAAACTCTTTGATTATGACCCCGAGGGGGCGCGGCGGCTGCTGGCNGAGGCAGGGTATCCCAATGGCGANGGCTGGCCTGGNCTGGAGATTCTTTACAACACCAACGAGGGTCACCGAAAAATTGCGGTCGCCATCCAGCAAATGTGGAAATCAGAACTGGGTATCGATATCACCATTACCAATCAGGAGTGGAAGGTCTATCTGGATTCCGTCACGCAAATCGACTTTCAGGTCGCGCGGCGCGGGTGGATTGGCGACTATGTCGACGCCAATAATTTTCTCGACCTGTTTATCACCGATGGCGGCAACAACAGTACGCATTTCAGCGACCCAGTCTACGATGACCTGATTCTCTACGAGGCCCCCAAAGCCCCCACCCGAGAGGAGCGCTATGCGCTCTTCACCGAAGCGGAAACCATCCTCATGGACGAGATGCCGATTATTCCGATTTACACCTACACGAGTAAGCACCTGATCCACCCCAGCGTGGAAGGCCTGCACTCGAACCTGATGGATTCACTGAATCTCAAATATGTGAAGCTGGTGCCGGGGCGCACCCTGCCGGAGGCGCTCCGCTGATGCTGCGCTTCCTGTGTGTCCGTATTCTGCAAGCGCTGCCGGTCATTTTTGTAGTGATCACAGCCACTTTCTTTCTGGTGCGCTCGGCGCCCGGGGGCCCTTTCGACCAAGAAAAGGTGGTCATTCCCGAGGTCAAAAAAGCACTCGAAGCCCAGTACCGGCTNGATCTGCCATTACACGAACAATACTTTGCCTATCTCGGTGACTTGGCACAGGGTGATCTGGGGCCCTCCTTTAAATACCCGGGTCGCAGCGTTAACGAAATTCTATTCGCGGGCCTGCCCATCACTGCGGAGCTGGGGCTTTATGCGCTGATCATCGCCCTCGTGATCGGGGTGACCGCCGGCGTGTTCGCGTCGTTAAAACCCAATACCGCGCAAGATTATGTGCCGATGAGCCTCGCCATGATCGGCATCTGTATGCCGTCGTTCCTTTTAGGGCCCTTATTAGTGCTGGTTTTTGGCATCTGGCTCGACTGGTTACCCATCACGGGCTGGGGGGACATTCCCGGAGATAAAATTCTTCCTGCCGTGACACTGGGATCGGCCTACGCCGCCTATATTGCGCGCTTAAGCCGAGCGGGGATGCTCGAAATCCTNTCGCAGGACTACATTCGGACCGCGCGCGCCAAAGGCCTTCCCGAGTGGCGGGTGGTCACNCAGCACGCGCTTCGGGGNGGCTTGATCCCGGTCATCGCTTTTCTGGGCCCGGCCTTTGCGGGTCTATTAGCGGGCTCATTTGTCGTCGAGACCATCTTCCAGATTCCGGGGTTGGGGCGTTTTTATGTGCAGGCTGCGTTTAACCGTGACTACACNATGATCCTCGGCACCACGGTATTCCTGTCTACNCTGATCGTATTCTTTAATTTGGTGAGCGATGTGGTGGCCGCATGGCTCAACCCGAGACTGCGAGATCAGTTTAAGGCGGGGGCAGGCTCATGAGCGATAGCACACTCACTGCCGAGGTTTTTGATGATGCCCAACAGGGATCGTCACTCTGGCACGACGCCTGGTTAAGGCTTAGAAAGAATAAGCTAGCGCTCTTTGGCGGCAGCGTGCTGCTCTTTATGATCGTGATCGCACTGCTCACTCCCTGGATCGCGCCTTACAGTTACGAGACGCAAAACCTCGACCTCGGCGCCTCGCCCCCTTCTGCCGCGCACTGGCTCGGCACCGATATTTTTGGTCGTGATGTGCTGACCCAAATTATGTACGGCGGACGCATCTCTCTTGCCGTTGGCTTTATCGCCACTACCGTTGCGCTACTCATCGGTGTGACCTGGGGTGCGATTGCGGGCTACGTGGGCGGCCGGGTCGACGCCGTCATGATGCGACTGGTCGACATGCTCTATGCGCTGCCTTTCATGATTTTTATTGTGCTGCTGATGGTGGTATTCGGGCGCAATATCCTGCTCTTGTTCCTCGCTATTGGCGCGGTGGAGTGGCTGACTATGGCGCGCATCATGCGCTCGCAGGTGCAGTCGCTCCGGCAGCAGGAATTTGTCGAGGCAGCGGTCTCCGTGGGGCTCTCACCTGCGGCGATTATTCGTAAACACGTGGTGCCTAATGCGCTGGGGCCGATCATCGTCTACACCACCCTGACGATCCCGAGCGTCATGCTTTTGGAGGCGTTCTTGAGCTTCTTGGGCTTGGGCATTCAGCCGCCGGCCACCTCCTGGGGGCTGCTCATCAGCTACGGCGCCGAAACGATGGAAGAGTACCCCTGGCTACTGATCTTCCCGGGTAGCGCGCTGACACTGACGCTTTTCTCACTCAATTTTCTCGGCGACGGCCTGCGCGATGCGCTGGACGTGCGCGGCTCCAAGGACTGAACCGTGGCCTTACTCTCCGTCGACAATCTCTCCGTCAGCTTTGTCACCCGCAACGGCACCAACAAGGCCGTGGATAATGTGAGCTTCTCAGTAGAGGAGCGGCAAATCACTGCCATTATCGGCGAGAGCGGCTCCGGCAAATCGGTTTCTTGTTATGCCATGCTGGGACTGGTGCCCAGCCCACCGGGGCGCATCGACGGCGGCACCGCGCACTTTCAAGGTCAGGACTTGCTTTCGCTGTCGGAGGCGGAACTCCGCGCCATTCGCGGTCGCGACATCGCCATGATCTTTCAGGATCCGATGACCTGCCTGAATCCTTTCATGAAGATCGGTGACCAGCTGATTGAGCCCCTCACGCTACACAAGGGGCTGGCCAAGGGGCCCGCGCGTGCGCAAGCCATGGCACTACTGGATGAGGTCGGTATTCGTGACCCTCAGGCTGCGATGAGTGCCTTCCCCCATGAATTCTCGGGCGGCATGCGACAGCGTGTGATGATTGCCATGGCGCTCATTAACGAGCCAAAACTCCTGATAGCCGATGAACCGACCACGGCGCTGGATGTGACGATTCAGGCACAGATTCTTAAACTGATCGCCGAGCTGCAGACAAAACGTGATATTGGCGTATTGTTTATCAGCCATGACCTCGCGGTGGTGTCAGATATCGCCGATCAAATTGTGGTAATGGAAAAAGGCCTGGTGGTTGAGCAGGGTCAGCCCAAGCAGATCTTTGATAACCCACAGCACCCCTATACCCAAAAGCT
>NYTG01000048.1 GCA_002683395.1 Halieaceae bacterium
GACCCATACTGCGGCTCAAAATCGACCGCGGGGCCTCCTGCTATTGCGCGGCCAACATCGAGCGTGATCGGGAAGTCGAGAAACAGGGTGTATTTTTCTGTCACGGCGAAATCATGCATGAAGATGGATCTCGGGATCGTGATGGGGGTGGTGTGCACGAGATCCCCGTGCTGATCAATTACCGAGTAGCTCACGAAGGGCGCCTGAAAGGAGTAGCCGTAGGCGATCATCTCTCCACTCTTTTTGTCGATCTTGGGATGGGCAGTGAAGGGATGCGTCAGCTTGCCGTCAAAATCAGTCGGGCCTTGGGTGTCCAGATCGGGCAGGCTGATAATCGTCGGTTGAGAGGGTTCATGTAACGCATACAGCGTGTTGTTGTGGTACGTGAAGGCCGTATTGGCAAGGTTCTTCGAACTCGGAGCGCCTTCTGGAATACGCGAAGGGGTGGGGTCCATGAGGGATTTCATGCCTTTATAAACCCAGTCACCGCGCTCTTGTTCGAGTTTGAAGCCCTCGTTCTCGATGAAGCGATTCCGGTAGCGCGCTTTACCGTTGCGGAACTCGATCGCGTGAATCATGCCGTCACCGTCAAAGGTGTGATACGCCTCCTCGCTGAAGACATGGACAGGATTAGGTCCCACACGAAGAAAATGACCCTGGAGATCGGTGGGTATGATGCCGATCACCTCCATCTCTTCGGTGTCGCGCTCCTGATCAACCGGACTGAAGTTACCATCGAGAAAAAAATTTGAGGAAGGGGCGCCTGCGTGCAGTTGTGTCATAAATTGAGTCCGTGATCTGCGTGATGAGCGATATCTAAGTGGGTATCGCTGAAAGAATATAACTTTATGCCGCGCGTTTTGACATGCCATTACTCGGTCTAGGCTGATGCAGTGCGAGGAGAAACTCAAGCCGCAGCGAGCGGTCGTGATAGGTAGTGGAGGGTGCCGATTTGATGTGGCAGCGCTAGTAGGCGGGCTTTGTCACTCAGTGGGAGAGAAAGCGTGCCATCAATGGGAATTTTAGTAACAAAGCGGTCTAAAAGCGGTTTTGTGCCGTAACACACGCGTATCTTCTTTTTTCATTGCGGCGGACTGCTCTTATTTGCTCGCTCGCGTAATGGTGTGTGTTCCCTCGGTGTATAGGGCTGTGTTATGTCAAAGAACTTCATATCGGCGTCCGTTATCGCCTCGCTTATATTGGTATGGCTTGTGTCGGGTNTATTCGTCACGCCGCCAGAAAGTAGTGAAGAGGCAGCATCTCCAGCGATCGTTGCTGACACGACGCAAGCTNCGCCCTCCGATAGGGTGAGCCGCGTGCGGGTTTCGCGCATCGATGCCGAGGCGAGAAACAGAAGCGTTACCTTGCGCGGTCGCACAGAAGCGAAGCGCATCGTTGAAGTCACAGCCGAGGTGGCGGGGCAGGTGGTGAGTCGTTCTGTCGAGCGAGGCATGCAGGTGTCGCGTGGNCAGCTGCTCTGCGAGATAGCCATAGACGACAGAGAGGTGGCTGTTGAGGAGGCGCGTGCNGGATTGGACAAGGCGCAGATCGAACACGCCGGCAGCGCTCGGCTAGCGGATCAAGGGCTACTATCTGAGGTGGGTATTGCCGCATCNGAAGCGCGACGTCAGGCTGCTGAGGCACATCTTCAGCGTCAAATTTTGAACCTTGCGCGGACGCGNATTACCGCGCCCTTCGATGGTGTGGTCGAGGANTTGCATCTCGACGAGGGTGATTACGCGATGCCNGGTGATTCNTGCGCGACGTTGATCGACCTCGACCCNATGTTGGTGATGGCGCAGGTAACAGAGGAGCAGGTCGAGTATTTGCAGCTCGGTACCGCCGTTTCCGGTGCGACCCGATTGGGTCGCCCCGTTCAGGGGGACCTATCGTTTATTGGCAACCAAAGTGATGCCGTCACCCGCACCTACGCCGTCGAAATTACCGTGGACAATCAAGATTACAGCCTGCGATCGGGGCTGACGGTCTCATTACAGGTGTCATTGGGGGATATCTGGGCCCATCGCGTGCCCTCCTCGCTTCTATCACTCAATGANCAGAGCGTGATGGGAGTGCGCCTTGTTGATGCCAACAACCGCGTTGTCTTTCGAGCAATAGAGATTGTTGAAGAGGGTCCCAACGGTATGTGGGTAACGGGACTCCCCTCCAGTGCGAGTGTCATCACGGTCGGACAGGAGTACGTGAGGGTGGGAACTCTGGTTGACCCGGTCTATGCCGACTCTATCGATGATCAGGTTGTGACCCGATGAGTCTCATGGAGACTGTGATTGGGCGAACACGTACGACGCTATCACTGCTGGTGGTGATGGTCGTCGTGGGCCTTGTAGCCCGTGGCGCGCTGCCGATTGCTAACGATCCCCATGTTGACCTGCCTCTTTTTTATGTCGGGGTAAACCACGAAGGTATCTCCCCCGAGGATGCCGAGCGCCTTTTGATACAGCCTATGGAGATCGAGCTGAGAAAGCTCGAGGGCATCGTTGAGCTGCGATCGACAGCATCTGAAGGAATGGCCAGTTTCTTCATTGAATTCGACGTCACGCAAAATCTGGATAAAGCCTTGAGCGACGTGCGTGAGGCAGTCGATGCCGCGCGAGCAGAGATGCCCGATACAGCCGAGGAACCGTTCGTAGAGGAAATGACCGCAGATGATTTCCCCATGTTGCAGGTCAATCTCATTGGNGAGCAGGTCAGCGAGCAAGCGCTATACCGAACGGCACTAAAGTTGAGACAACAGATTGAAACGGTACCGGCGGTGCTGAGTGCGGATTTGCAGGGCCATCGCGATGAGGTGCTTGAGATCATCATTAACCCTGATGCCCTGAATGCTTACCAAATTGCCGTAGAAGAGCTGCTGGTGATTCTTCAGCGCAATAATCGCTTGATCCCAGCGGGTACGATGGATCTAGAAAGTGGACGGTTCGCGGTCAAAGTGCCCGCGGTCTTCGAGCGAGCAGAAGAAGTGCTGGAGTTACCGATTCGGAGCACGTCCGATAGCGTGGTGACCCTCAAGGACGTGGCGCGCGTCAACCGAACGTTTAAGGATCGCACCAGTTATGCTCGGTACAACGGACAGGAAGCGATCTCGATCAGCGTAACGAAGCGATCTGATGCCAATGTGATCGACGCCGTAGAGGCGGTCATGGGTATCGTTGGCGAGGCCGAGTCTAATATTCCACCCGCTATTAAAGTTATTACGTCGCAGAATCAGGCAGAGTTTGCCGCAGTTCAGGTGCGCGAGCTCGAGGGCAATATCCTCACCGCGCTGGCGCTCGTAATGATATTGGTCGTGGCCTCTATGGGGTTTCGAAGCGGCCTGGTAGTCGGGCTAGGCATTCCGTTCTCGCTGCTTTTCTCCGTCACGGTGATTTATCTGTTGGGTTATACCTTCAATTTTATGGTGATGTTCGGAATGCTGCTCGCACTCGGNATGNTGATNGATGGCGGNATNGTCGTAACCGAATACGCGAACCGCATGATGAGTGAGGGCATGGATCACCGNCGTGCTTATATCGACGCGGTGAATCGAATGTTTTGGCCCGTAACGGCGTCAACGGCAACGACNTTAGCCGCNTTCCTGCCGATGCTGTTTTGGCCGGGTGTGTCAGGCCAATTTATGGGTTATTTGCCGGTCACTGTATTCACGGTGCTGATTGGCTCCCTGCTCTATGCGCTCTTGTTCGGACCGGTACTCGGCACGCTCTTTGGCAAGCCGTCGATGCATGACGCGCAGATGCTGGAGACGCAGCGTATTTTAGAGGAGGGCGACCCCACGCAGCTGCGTTCACTCACTGGGCGGTTTGCTCGCTTTATGACCGGCGTCTGTTATCGCCCTTTTCTCACCCTCGGCATTATTTTCAGTCTGCTGGTCAGCGTGTTTTGGGCCTATGGAAAGTACGGGGTAGGCACCATTTTCTTTTCCGACGCAGACCCGCAGTTTATTCAGGTGTCCGTTCTGGGTCGCGGTAACTTCTCGGCTCGCGAAGTGAATGACTTGGTCCTAGAGGTGGAATCTGAGGTCTTGCAGGTGCCCGGCATCCGCTTCGTCAACACGCAGAGCCTTTTACCCGGTGCAAGTGACGGTAATGCCGGATTCATGGGGAGCGCCTCGGACCGAATCGGCTCTATTTTCATAGAACTGGTGGCGGAAGCTGACAGAGATCTGGGTGGCCGAGCGGTCATGGCAAGGATTCGCGAGCGGACCGACTATTTAGCCGGTATTAAGGTCGAAGTGCAGCCGCTCGAAAAAGGCCCTCCCGTTGGCAAGCCTATCCAGATTGAATTTTCGTCCAATCAAAGAGGCCTGTTAGAGCCCGCAATGGCCCGACTCAGGGCCTACCTCGACACGCTACCCGAGCTGGTCGACATCGACGACTCAGCCGCGCTGCCCTCCATTGAATGGCGCATCGAGGTAGACCGACAGCAAGCGGCGCTGTATGGCGCTGATGTCTCATCTGCCGGGCTGGCCGTACAATTGGTGACCAATGGCGTAAAGGTAGGGGAGTATCGGCCTGATGATGCCGAAGATTCGGTAGATATTAGGGTTCGCTTCCCTAAACGAGATCGTGGCATCACTGCCATGGACGAGCTCCGTATCAGTACCGATCAGGGTATGGTGCCGCTCAGTAACTTTGTGCGGATGCAGCCTGCACCCGGGGTCGATGCGCTCAAGCGTATTGATGGTCGACCGGTAGAACTGATTAGAGCTAATGTGCGCGATGGCGTTATGGCGGATAGCGTTGTGGCGGATATTGGGGCCTGGATAGCGAGACAGTCATTCGATCCGGCGATCGATATTCGGTTTCGGGGCGCCAACGAGGAGCAGGCCGACTCCATGGCCTTTGTCTCAGCAGCTTTTGGCCTAGCCCTCGCCATTATGTTCTTGCTGCTGGTATCGCAGTTCAACAACTTTTATCAGAGTGTGCTGATCTTGTTGGCNGTGGTGATGTCTACGGCCGGAGTGCTGTTGGGTTTACTAGTGCTACAGAATCCTTTCAGTGCATTACTGACGGGAGTCGGTGTCGTCGCTTTGGCCGGGATTGTCGTGAACAACAACATCATTCTCATTGACACCTTTAATCATGTGCGTCGTGAGCATCCGGGTTTGGATATTCGCGATGTAATTGTGCGGGCGACGGCGCAAAGGTTACGCCCCGTTTTGTTAACCACGGTGACAACCGTCTGCGGACTCTTGCCATTGGCTGCCGGCTTCTCGGTTGATCTGGCTGGACGATCGGTCACGATAGAAGGGGAAATGGCGATGTTTTGGGCACCGCTGTCGCAAGCCATTGTCTTTGGCCTCTCTTTTGCGACCGTGCTGACTTTGGTCGCCACGCCCGCATTGCTCTCGCTACCTCCCACGCTCAAGCTGTATGTGCGGGCGTTGAGGCATCGCCTCGCCATCGCTTGAAATTGTTATCGCGATGAGAGACACAGCGAGGTTGATAGCGAGTCCGGATTAGGGAGAACCCCCCCCAGGGGCAACTGCCGCGTATCGATCTGACCGAGGACATGCGGCCTGCAAATCAAGCACGTTCGGCTTATCATCTCTGTTTGAGTGGCGCGTTCAGTCATGCGCGGGTGAGGGGGAGCGGCAGTGAAAAAAGGACTTGGAACTTCAGCTTGTTATGGCGTCTTCGCCCTTTTTTTAGGGCTGTGTTCCGTTTTGCGGGCAGAGTCACTTGGAAATCTTGCCCAGTATCCGCCCGAGGGAAAAGAGCTCACTATTACCACTGCACCCGACGGCATGCCTGTTCTTCAGCCGGAGGAACTCTCCCTCGATTCCGGACAGTACTATCGATTAAAAATTCATTGTCCGGACGTTCAAGGTGATCTCACCGGTTGGCGAATCGAGATNGCAGAACTGCTCAATAATGCGCATCTGCGGCTCGTTACTGTGGGTGACATCGAGATACACCTGCAGGGGTTGAGCTTTAACGCGATTGAATGCGACGAGGCAGGGTCAGCGTCTATCAGCTTTGTTCCGATTAAGCCGGGCACTTATCCGCTTTATGTGGGAAACGTGCCGCTTGCGGTGGGTAAGCCGATCGGCGAGGCCGGCGTGCAAACCCAAGGTAAGTATGTTNTCGGTCGTATTGCGATTAAATGAATTTTCGGGAAATCACCGCCTTTATTGCAGAGGAGTAGGAAGCCAATTTTGCCCAATGTGTTAACGGCTATCGCGCGACTGTCACTGCCGCTCATTTTGACGGCCTGCGCCGCAGATCCCGATCTGACTGCGGAGCGCGGGCCCAGCCAGCTTTTTGACAGCACAGAAAAACTGATCCAGCGTGCCGCGTTACTCGAGCTGGATACCCCCTATGTTCCTCCCCCCGGGGACCCGGACTCTCTTTTTGCGGTCGGGTTCGCGAGAACACTGTGCTCGGCGATATTCGTTTCCGGCCTCGATGAGCAGTTTGCCGCACAGAATGTCGGTTTCTTCACAGCTCCGCTTGAAAAGCGTCATATCGTAATAGACCGATTGGTGGATGAAGAAGCCAAAACAGTGACCATTACCACCAACAGTCAATTTGTTAGAAAAGCTAAATTCATGGGCGATCTCGGATGTGTGCCGCTGCCCGAAGGTGAGGACCATCCCTATTATGAGGGGCCCGTTATTCAGGCACACTTGCCCGATCCAGTCAGCACACCTTGGCCGCTCGGCGACAAGCTGGTGCCCTTGTCCGCTGGCGGTAAGATCGATGAGTCAGCGATGGCAGAAGGCCTTAATCTCTTGTTTTCGACGGATGCGATGACCGCTGCAGTGATTGTTACCCACAAGGGTCGTATCGTGGCCGAGCGCTATAGCCCTGGCATTGACCTCCATACCCCGCTCGAGAATTGGTCCATGGGTAAGAGTCTGACCGCAACGCTATTGGGTGTTGTAATAGAGCAAGGCGGTTATGCATTAGAACAAGCCGCGCCGATTCCCGAATGGCAGACAGCAGGTGACCCGCGCCAGGAAATTAAGATCCAGGATATCGTGAGAATGTCGAGTGGGCTGCGCTGTTATTCACCTTATGATCCCGAAGTCGATCTCACACAGCCTTATTTTGATCATCATTACCTGTATACGGGGACAGTGAATTCCTTTCATTACGCGGCGACGCGGCCGCCGCAGTGGCCGCCTAATACGGTGGGCCGCTACCGAAACTGTGAGCCGGTGCTCGCTAACTATCTGGTGCGTCTTGCGGTAGAGGGGAGGGGAGATAAGTACCACCAATTTCCTCAGCAGGATCTCTTCGACAAACTGGGGATCCAAAATATGGTGCTGCAAACCGACCCCTACGGTAATTTACTACTGCAAGGGTCCAACCTCGGCACTGCCAGAGATTGGGCGCGTTTGGGGAATCTATACCTGAGTGACGGTGTGGCTCACGGGGAGCGACTCTTACCCGAGGGATTTGTCGATTTCGTCACGCAGGTTGCGCCAGCCTGGCAGGCTGACGGCCGGCCGATTCACGGTGGGTTCTTCTGGCTAGAGGGCGCTAGCTTCGGGCTGATGCCAGGAGAGGTTTACAGCATGCTGGGTGCGGGCGGCCAAATGACAACGATGGTGCCTTCAAAAGAGCTGGTTATTGTGCGGTTAGGTCACTTCGGCGGTGTCGAAGCCTGGAATGCCCTGAGAGCACAAGGTCTGTCCAAAATGATCGATGCGGTGCCTATTAGTCAGCCGCTTGTTCACTAGAGACTCCTCTGGTGGGGCCCTCGATACANAGCACACAGCCCTNCGAACCTGCGATACCACATTGGGAGTATCGTTGCGNCCGAATCAGAATCATGNGCGTATTCTAGCCTTCACTTAAGCTATTAAAGAAAAGGGAATCACGAATGCAATCCGCGTTGATGTCGACTGGCCGCATACTGCTGGCGCTGTATTTTCTCTTGCCCGGCATTGCCAAATTTGCCTCTTGGGAGCGTCACATTGCGCTAATGGAGGCGCACGAAATGATGATGGTGCCGGTGCTGTTAGCGTTGGCTGGGCTGTTTCAGATTGCTGGTGGTTTGCTGCTGCTTATCAATCGTCATGTGGTGGTTTGCGCATTGGGCTTTGCCGCGATGGTTNTACTCATCAACGTGAATTTGCATGATTTCTGGAANNTTTANGACGGNGTNAACGCGGAGCGAGAGACCCAAAACTTTGTCAAAAATCTTGCTGTTTTTGCCGGCCTGCTTGTTCTTGCCGCCGCGCATNTGGCGCCAGCCGGAAACACGTCTCAGGATTAGGTGNCTAGCTCCTGAACCGCTCGGTAACCCATTTCCATGGCCGCAATNGCGTCNGCGCTNGGCGCCGAATCGGAGTTGGCAATCGTAATACGACCGAATGGTTGTCTGCCAATTTTCACTGAGTCGCCNGGGCCNGCAACAGTATAGCCATGTGCCCAGCGGTTGACGGTAACGCTCGCCACTTCGCGATCAAAATCAAAATATTGAGATGAGAGCATGCCGCTAAGATGCTCGCGGATTTCAGCTTCATAATCTGAAAACGGTCGACCTAACATGCGATAACGGGCTTCTTTGTATTGTTCTGAGCGCGGTTTGCCCAGTTCTTCGCTGTAAGGGCAGCTGATCATCTGAATCACGCAGGGGTCCTCGGGACTTTGGGCGTATTGGTAACCGCCGAGACTGACCGGAAAGTCCATAAAGAGGGTTTGGTGCATATTACCCGGACACATGGCGAGTCCNAGGCCCTGTTCTTTAAAGGCCCGCCAGTTNCTGAGTCCNATTGTGGTGTAGACCAGCGGACTTTTCATTTGTTGGCTCAGCGCCTCGGCCTGAACCTCTGGAAGGTCTGTGACAATGTGGGGGATCATCACGTTGTAGCAGGCCATGATCACATTGTTGGCAGAGACTTCAAATGTGCTGCCGTCGGCTACATAGCGGACGCGTACGTCATCAGCGCTATCTGCAGACCCGTTGTGCTGAACATCCACCACGGTGCTATTCAGTCGGAGGCGGGTGGCGTGTTTTGGTCGATCCAATTGGCTGTAGTCAAAGCGGGCTTTAATGAGCGCTTCAGCGTTATTTCCCTGAGCAACTGACGGAATCAGATAATTGACGAGCGTGCGTGCAACGCCAGCGTTGCCATCGGGGAAATGATGAATATAAGGATGATCCTCGTCATAAGACGCCACGGGTGCGAATCCTAAAGCGCCGCACTCTCTGGCCTCGGCAATACTCAATAGCTCTGTGCCAGCGTTAGACCAGTCGATGCCGGAGTGTCGCGCCATACGGAGCACATTGGGATCATCAACCCCGAGCGTCTGGGCGAGATAGTCAAAGTAATTGTGGCTGTCGAGGTAATCGTTCAGCTCAGCCTCCGGGACTTGGAGAGAGTGCACGCCTCCCTGTAAGACCCGTAACAGCTGCTGTTTTCCGCGGTCACTCAGCGGCGTTGCCGCGACAGCGCGCTCATCGGAGATCGCTGCGCCGGGAAGCCCCTCGATATAATTGTAGTAATTGCAAAATGGGTGGTGCACCAGCGTATCTTGACCAAAATGTTTTTCGTTGAAATAAGTGGTCGCACTGAGGTTATGACGGCCATAAAAACCTCTGTCGAAGGCGGTGTCGAAACGATAAAGATCGACGCCGATGTCTTCAAATAGCTTACGAATCGCAGGGTCGGCGATTCGAGGTTCTACTAATGTTTGTGATCCCCCGTAGGTGATCAGCGTTTTGCCGTCAATATTGTGTTCATTACGCCTGGCGTGCCCGCCAAAATCGTCATGGTTATCGAGTATGAGTATTTTTTTATCGGGACCATGTTGTTGCCGGAAAAACACGGCGGCAGCGAGACCGCTAAGGCCTGCACCCACGACAACCAAATCATAATGTTCATCTGTTTGTCGGGCGTCAGCGACGCGAAATTCGCCATTCCAGGCGCGCTGATGTGCGGTGGTATTGGAGCCGGGGTGGCTCCCTCTCAGGCCAGTCAGGTTGGGTGGGTAGGGCGAAGGTTCCGCCGCTTGGATAAAGGTGGGCAGTCCGCTGGCAAGTGAACCAGCAATAGCCGCAGCCGATCCATTNATAAAGTCTCTACGGTTNATGTTGCTCATAAGAGGTTAAATGAACTCCTGTTGTTAACGGGGANCATTTTAGGAGAACAAAGCTCTGTTTATGGCCTGCTGGCTATGCCAGAGCGACACGGTCGTACAATAACAGAACCGGAAAAACGTTTGATAAAAACGCTGACATAAAAAAAGGGGGCTTGCGCCCCCTTTAGCGTTATTGCTGGTTTACTTCTCAGAAAGAGATCGCAAACTCCGCGCCGATGGTGCGGGGTGGTGTCCACCAACCACGCGTGATTAGCGGATGGATAGTCGCTTGGGCCAGCTCCTGCTTGTCAGTTAAGTTCTTTCCATAGACTGATAGGCGGTAGCGGTTATCGCCCCAAAGGTAGCTGATTTGGCCACTGAGATCGGTAATGCTGTCCATGCTTCCGATAGGGTCATTATCAGGGGCATGCTCAACCGCGTCGCGGTATCGGAATGACAGAGAGCCTTGGAGTGAGCCCGGTCCAATGTTCGCCGTGTAGGTGGTGCTCAGGCCAAACGTATTCTCAGGCACATTTCGTGGAACCAGATCCGAGTTATCTGTGACGACCCCATTACCGGTAAGGTCAGCAAAGTACTGGTCGTACTCGGCGTCGATGTAGCCGTAGCTGCCACGCAGATTCCAGTTTTCGGTGATCTGAAAACTCATCTCAAGTTCAACACCAAATATCTCTTGCGTTGATGCATTACGAACAACTGTCGCGACGTTGGTGAGATCAACGGGAATCAGAATTGATTCTTGCTTATCCTCATAGTCACTGAAGAAGACGGTAGGGTTGAAGGTAAGTCTGCCGTCAAGCATTGTTTTCTTTAAACCCAACTCGTAGTTCGTCACAAACTCCGGTTCATAGGTGGGCGAAATGTTAAAGTCAGCTTGCCGTCCAAAGAAGCCCCCGCTCTTAAAGCCCTCTGCGTAAGAGGCCCACACCATGGTGTCATCGTTAAGCTGCCACCTCAGTGAGGCGCTCGGCGTAAATTCTTTCCATTCGTCGGCATAGGGCTGTGGATCAGCTAGCGGTGGACGAGGATCTGTACCCGGTAGGTACACGATGCCAGCGTTACCGCCGACAAGTGCCTTTTCTTCTCTGGTGTAGCGTCCACCGACTGTCAGCGTCCAAGCATCATTGAATGCATAGTCCATGGAGATGAAGGCCGCTACGGATTCGGTGTCTTGGTACTGCCCATTGCTACTCGCATGGTCGAAGGTCGGTGCAAGGCCCAGCGTAGTGAACAAATCATAAACGTCCCATACTTGCTCGTAGTCAGCCTCAAAGGAATATACGCCGGCGATGAATTGGAAGGGGCTGTCTGACGTGCTGCTCACGCGCAACTCATGCGTTTGCTGATCCCAAACGTTGAAGAAGTTCATGCGCAGCATTGGGGCCGATGAGCCGTCAAAGTCTTGCATGTTCTGCTCATCCTGATCCCGAAAACCGCCGATGTAAGTCAGCAGTAGACCATCTGTCATTTGCCAGTTTGCAGTGATGATATTGGTGTCATATTCATTGTCACTATAATTTGTGCCGTCTGATGAATTGCGAGTTGAAGTATCCGTGCTGTTACTGAAGCACTGCTGATAAATGAGACAAGTCAGATCGGTTGCATCGTTAGTATTAACGTAGACACCCTGATCGCTCTGATCTTTCATTTTTTCGTAGTGCCACTTGAGATCAAAGTTATCTGAAGGCTGCCATTTCACAGCAAAGCCATAATTAACGATGTCGTCTCCGCCCACGTCTTGATTCAGAGTCGTGTTGTACATCCAGCCATCACTTTTGATCTGAGCACCGAAGAGCTTGATGCCGAGTTGATCATCGATGAGCGGGACGTTGACAACGCCTTTGACGTCCTCACGACCGTGTTCATCAACAGCGACGCTAAAGTCGCCGCCCCACTCCATGGTCACAGCACCACGGGTGATGTTGATCAAGCCCCCGGTCGTATTTTTGCCAAACAGTGTGCCCTGTGGCCCACGCAGTATTTCGATACGTTCAATATCGAAGTTTTGCATTAAAACGCCGCTGGCTGTGCCTAGAAACATACCGTCCATAACTACGCCAATCGGTGGATCCAGACTCTTGTCGTAGTCGGTGGTTCCCACGCCACGGATATTGATAAAGGCAGCGCTACCAGCACCTGGGTAGCGTCTTATGTAAGTGCTGGGGCTAAAAGTCTGCAGATCCTCTAGCCGCCTCACCTGTGCTTGACCTAATTCTTTGGTGATCGCTGCTACGGAAACAGCGACATCTTGAATAGATTCATCTCGTCGTGTTGCTGAGACAATGACCTCTTCGAGTGCCGCGTTTTGCGCCAAAGTGGGAGCAGTCTGAAAGCCTGCTGCAATTGCGGTGGCGCAAGCAGCGACGGCCAGGCGCCTCGGGCCTTTGAAGGTGGGTGGTTGGTGTTTCTTTATCATTATGACTTCCTCTCTGATGGTGAACTGCTGTTTTGGTTTATTGTGGTTTAGCTCGGTTGTGACTCTTTCTCAACGCTTTTACTTTCTTAATGATCAACTCGCCATACGTGTTTCATCGATCAATGCGGCTTTCGTATCACTGTGGTCTTTTTTCATAGTTGATTGAAGTAATTTATGTAACCAGTCCTTGGTATCGGTTTGACAAAAGGGCATCAGATCCACGCAGTGTTTAACAATCGCTTGGTGCCGAAATGTGTCGAGTGATATCAGCTTTTTTTGCCACATCAGCGTGACGCCCCATTGGCTAGCAGCCAGCAATTGCGACAGCATTAAACAGTTGGTCCCCGGAACCAGCTCATCCTTTGCTTCTGCTGTGAGCAATGCTTCATAAAACCATTGCTGGGTGCCACCAATCCGGTGATAGTCGGCCTCTTCTTCGGCACTGATATTCACGACCACCGAGATGGCCGACTCCATAAATTCAGGCGATCGGGCAAAGGTTTCCATGGTTCTCTGCGTCAGCGCTATGATCCGTGATACGCCTGCTGGAGCATTGAGAACGCTTTCGCTAATTTGTGTTTCGGCGCGGGTTTGTCCTGCTGCCGCAAGCAGTAAGCCGTTACGACTTTTGAAGATGTTGTAGAGGGTTTTGGTGCTCACATCGCTGAGTTGCGCTATTTGGCCCATGCTAATCGACGCGGGCGCTTCTTGTTCTAGAAGCGCGAGTGTCTCTTTCAAGATACGTTTTCTCCGCTCAACTTGCGCTGGAGAAGCGTACTGCCCCCTTAATCCCGCCATATATAGTGTTTATTTTTGTGATAGCTCTATGACAAAATTACACTACCCTGTAAATTTTGCAAGCTGTTTTTGCAACCGTCACACTCAGAAATGCAACACAAGCTGAATCGTTTGAAGACCAACGCAAAGGCGCGTTAGTGTGAGCGGCTTATTAATATTCACGTTCATTTTGAGTTCGTGGTAAACCAGCAGTAGGAGAGTAGTTTATATGACCCAACAGACCACCAACTACGATGACGTAAAGCAATACCGCCTCGACCCGGAGCGGGAAGAGGAATTGGTGAAGTGCGCTGGAGAATGCACTTTTTGCTGGGCTAACAA
>NYTG01000049.1 GCA_002683395.1 Halieaceae bacterium
TCAGGAGAGGTGCCCGGATTTGAGTTACCCACCCCCGCGCAACAGGTGAATCAGTGCTTTGTCATGATCAATGCGGTCACCGATATACAGCACTCAATCGCTTTCTATGCGAAGTTGTTGGGGTGTACTGCGCCAAAGCCAATGCCGGCAAGGGTGTCGATTCTGTCACGCAGCAACGGTCTGGACGAAGATCACCGCCACGACATTGCACCGATCGCTCTCGGGCCCGGCCAACTTTTTGAGCTCGACCAGTGGGTGCATCGAGAGTGTGTTAGTGAAGTGCCCACGCCCTGCGGCTGGCACTCATTATCACTGCGCCGAGACAGCCCCCCAACAGACGGCGCTGTGGCACACCGGCGTTCAGTGAACGCGAGTACTGACTGTTATGACATTGCCACGCCCGACGGGGAGCGTATTGAATGGCTCTGCCCGGCAATATCAAGATGAACACTGACGGCCCGATGGAGTGACCACGGGCGGGAACAGATCCTGATCGCGGCATGATCATAACGAGAAAGATTGAGGACGATGCCAATGTATACCGCTTTGCTTTATGTCCATGTCCTGGCCCTTGTCTATTGGCTCGGCGGAGACCTCGGCACATTTCTCTCTAGCCGATATGTGCTACGCCGTGATCTGAGCGTCGAGTCTCGGCAAACCGCCTTCAAGATTCTGATGGAATGCGACATGGGACCGCGCTTGGCTATGCCTATTATTCTGGGTTCGGGCTGCCATCTAGCGGCATTACGGTGGCCCAGCCTCATACCAGAAGCAACGGCTCTCGTTGGCTGGCTACTGGTGCTTGTTTGGGTGGGCCTGATCGCCGCCCTTCACAGCCCGGTAGGTCACCGAATGCCATCGTTGGCACAGTGGGATCTGCGGCTACGCTTTGCAGTGGTGTTCACGCTGCTAGCAGCTGGCGCCTATGGGTTTACATTGGGATTACCCGGCTGGGTTGCCCTCAAAGTCCTGGTCTTTGCCCTTCTGGTGGCATGTGGCATCGCGGTGCGCTTTGGGCTTAAACCCTTCGCACTCGCCTACGTACAGATGATTAATGAAGGTGCCAGCGAGGCAGGCAACACTGCCATGATCACCCATATGGGCGTCGTGCGCCGCTATGTCTGGATCATCTGGCTGGGGCTCTTTGTGAACGCTGCACTGGGACTGCGGGTCATCACTTTCTGAGGCCGACCCCGTGGCCGCCTCTTCACTGACCGTCTCGCGCTGGCTGCTGGCTGCCATCAGCAGCCTGTCACCCTTTGGCATATCAATCATGGTGCCACTGGTGCCCATGTTGAGCATGTCCATGGCGCACAGTGTCAGCGAACTGCAGTATCTGTTTTCGATCTATGTGATTGGGCTTGCCGTGAGTCAGCCTATCTTTGGCTTCATCACTGACCGAATCGGCAGACGCACGGTTTTATTGTCTGGGTTCGGGGTATTTGTCTTCTCGAGCATCTTGCTCATGTTCGCCGATACGCTAGTCATGATGATCCTGCTCCGCTTTCTGCAGGCTGTGGGGGTGGGCGTCGGGACCGTGGTNGCTCGCGGCATTATCCGCGACCACCTACCCCCGGACGAAGCCCTGAAGGCTTTTGCGCTCCTCACTGCCGCAATGGGTTTTACCCCCGTGATCGCGCCCGTCGTCGGCGGGTTTCTAGCTCCCCTATTAGGGCTGAAATCGGTCTTCTTGTTGCTCGCTATATTAGGTGCGGGTCTGTTACTGCTCTGTTTTCACTCGATTCCCAAAGACACAGCGCCAGACTCGGGTACACNCCAAAACGTGTCNATCAAAGGCTATTTGTCTGTGCTTCGGTCCAGAGCCTTCTGGGGCCATACCGGTGCTTTTGGGTTTCTGCAGGGGATGGTGTTTACACTCATGGCTTCGGGCAGCGTGTTATTTCAGGAGCAATTTGGCCTGTCNATCACGCGTTTCAGTCTGGTGTGGGGTGGGTCTGCACTGATCTACGTGCTGGGATCATTTCTGTTAAGCCGGCTCTCAGCATTGGGCAGTCCGCGGTGGCAACACACCGCAGCAGTGGGGATGCTGCTGGTTTCGCTGTGCACGGCTGCGCTCATTTTATGGCAGGGTCTGTCATTNGAGTTAGTGGTGCTGCCACTGTTCAGTTCGATGCTGCTCTCTGGCATTCTGACACCGACCACGATGTATGGCGCCGTTAACGCCGTTCCACAGTGGAGCGGCAGCGCAGCCGGGCTGTCGAGCTCCGTAGGCATGACCATGGCCGGACTTTTTTCTTGGCTGGGGGCTGCCGCCTATGAAGCTGATCCGGCCTTAATCATGCTGTGCTTTGGCGGAGCAGGGTGTGGCTTCGTCGCCTGTTGGTGGGTAGCGCACCACAATACGCCATCACCCGCTCTATAAGCTGGCAAGGGCCCTCATCACTCATATCGATCACCTCAGGGGATAGGTCGGCAACTCACNAAAGGAAATTGTCATGNCAGANCAGAAAGTTGCAGTGTGNACAGGTTCAGGCAGACANGGTGGATTGGGAGAAGCCATTCTCAGCCGGCTGGGCCAAGAGGGATACCGCCTCGTGGTCACGGATATCGACGGTTCAGGCGATCACCACCTCGCCAATCCAACTGAGATGGATTCTGTGGCCCAAGCACTGCGTGATCAAGGGGCCGAGGTTTTATCTGTGCCCTGTGATGTTCGCTCTGCTGAATCGGTAACGCACCTATTTGATACGGTGATTCAAACCTTTGGACGCGTGGATGCGCTGGTAAACAACGCAGGTATTGGCTTTGTGATGAAGCACACTCGCGATGTGGCGCCGCAGGAGTGGCAGCTGGTGATTGACGTGACCTTAAGCGGGGTCTTTCTCTGCACCCAAGCGGCCGCCCACCACATGGAGGCGGCCGGACGGGGTGGTCGGATTATCAATATCGCCAGTCAGGCGGCGAAATCGGGCTTTCCGCATATGGCGCCTTATTGCGCGGCAAAGCATGGGGTCATTGGCCTGACACGAACCGCCGCCATCGACTATGGCGCCGCCGACGTCACGGTCAATGCGATCTGCCCAAACCATGTCACCACCGGATTGGGGAGTGCGCAAAACGCCTATTTCTCGGCATTCAAGGGCATGACCGAGGAAGCGTATCTTGAAGAGATGGCGGCGCGAATACCGCTAAACCGCATCGGTCAGGCTGCCGACACTGCGGCCATGTGCGCCTTCCTCGCGTCCGACGATGCCAGCTTCATTACTGGCGAGGCGATCAATGTCAGTGGCGGTGAGGAGATGCACTAGGCCTCTATTTCCCTCTGCCACATCGCACTATCAGTCGCAGCCAGCGCTGTCGATGAAGGCCGACAATCTGCAGTCCAGAACGACCTCTCTCTCGCCTATAGACCGAGCAAAAAAAACCCCGCGCGAGTCACACTCGCCGGGGTTTTTTAGTGGCCACGGCTTGTCGCCGCTTTAAGCCAATCAACCGCCGAAGCGATACTTTAGCGTCGCCAGATACGTCATTGGTAGGTTGAGGTAGCTCGTGAACAAGAAAGACTGTGTATACGCCTTATCCCCACAGTTCTTGCACTCTAAATTGAGCTCCCATTGTGAATCCGCAGTCGACAGCTTTACTCCCGCGTTAATTAAAGTCACTGAATCGTTGTAGCCTTGGTTACGCGTTGCCGAGTACTGGGCGCCGATATAACGCGCCATTACATTGGGCGTCACCGTCAAAGACCCAATATTGAAGTCGGCTGAGGTTCCAAGGGTATAAGTTTGATGCGGGCTTCGCTTGGGATCAGCGATATTACAACTGGCATCGTAGGCTGCCAGCGAAGAATTGGGAGCGACACATCCCCCCGGCAAGTCTCTATATTCGGCACTCTGCCAACCCAGCGCGGCAAAGATCTGCCAGTTATCGGTGGGCAGCGCAGTAATTTCCGCTTCAATACCCGGCACTTCTAAGCCACCGGCGTTAGTCGTGAGGAACTGTCCGTCTGGCGTCGCAGCGGTAGTTTGCAAATCCTCAAGATCAGAATAGAACGCCGTGACGTTAGTTCTGAGTCGGCCATCCATCCAGTCAGCGCGCATACCCACCTCATAAGACCAAATGGTCTCTGGAGCAAACGCCTGCAGCGCAGCAGAACTCGATCCACGGGCATTCCAACCACCGGACTTAAAGCCATTAGTAGCGGACGCATACATCATCAGGTTATCGGTGAATTTATGCGCGTAAGCAATGCGCGGCGTGATCTCCTGCTCGTTCTGCTCAAGCGGAATACCCGCAGCCACCATACCGGCCGAGTTCACGGTCCCTTGGAAATCGACGGTTTTCTCTTCGTCAGTGTAGCGAGCACCCAAGGTTAACGTGCCATTCTCGCCTATTTGGAAATCGGCTTGCGCATAGACCGCGAAACTCTCAGTGGTATTACTGAGGATACGATCGGCGATAGGAAAATAACCCTGAGAGGGGGCCGGAGCAAACCCTAAGAAAAAGAGATCGAGGTAGTCAACGAAGTCCACCTCGTTGTCCTCGTCCATGTAGTAGACACCCGTTTGCAGAAAGCCTCTGCCGTCCATTATCTCGCCAGACCACTTTAGCTCTGCAGAGAACATGTCGTGTTCACCCTGATTATCGATTACGAAAAAATCGGGCAGAAAATCTGCACTAAAGGGGAAATTGAGCAGAAAATCCTGTTCGATAGAGCGAGCGCCAACAATCAGATTTGCAGTGCCACCCATGGCATCCCAGCCTAGGTTCGATGTGATGTTTAGGGTCTCCACCTCGTTACCATAATCAGACATGCCGCCGCCCGGCAGCCCCGCGCCCAGTCCTGAGAGCGAATACCGAGTATCTCCATCAAGGCCACTATGAATATTTGCCACTTCTGATTTACCGCCATCTATCGCGATATCCCAGGTCATGGAGTCAGAGATGAGCCAGCGCAATGCCGCGCGAACACCCGTTAAATCTGCCTCGTTATAATCCTTGCCGTCGGTTCGGTTCTCCAAATACCCATCATCATCGACGTAATAAGCGGAGAATTTAGTCAGCACGTTATCGCTTAGGGGGAGATCGATACTACCTCGGAGCAGCGTCTTTCCGAATCGGCCCGCACCGGCCTCGACATAACCCTGCATCGTGTCGGAGGGCTTCTTCATCACGACACTGATTGCGCCACCCGTGGTGTTACGGCCGTAAAGCGTACCCTGAGGTCCTCGCAGTACTTCGATACGCTCCACGTCAAATAGCGCTACGTTGTTCACGTTTTGCCGAGTGATGTACACATCATCGACATAGGTCCCTACAGGGGGATCAAAGGTAGAGATCGATTCATCATTACCCTGCGCTCGCAGGTAGTACATATTGGCGGTACCCAAACCGGTGTTGTTGCCACCAAACATATTGGGAACGACGTTAATCAAATCAAGCGTGTCATCGATTTGTAATTTGTCGATCATGTCTTCGTTATAAGCGCTCACCGCGATGGGCACGTCCTGCACAGACGCTTCTCGGCGCTCGGCGGTGACTAGCACTTCCTCTAATTGGGCAAAGGCCCCAGTTGGCAACGTCGCCGCAACAGCTGCCGAGAGTACGGCGGGCAGAAAAACTTTGTGACTTATCATTTTCATCAATTGGGTCCCTACTAACACTTATTTTCACGACACCCTAAACAAAGTGCCTACGAATCACCTTATCCATATATCATTATAGCTATGGGACAATCAAGGATACGCCAGCGGAATGCCGCCGCGCGTCCTGCTAGACACAGGGAAAGCGACCACAACTGAGGCTAACAATGGCTGGACTGCAACACGCTTTGGCACTCAATAAAGATTTAGATCAGCGAGCGCGCGAGCGCTTTACCTCGTCGATGCGCGCATGGGTATTGACCGATCTCGCTGGGCAAATGCAGGCCGATTACGCTACCGCCAGTGAATTGGTAGGCATCACGCACGACACCGGAGAAGCGGTGCACCAGTTCCTGAAAGATCGTGGACTCTTCAAATGGTATTCCAGTTTGCGTTGCGCCACGCAGGAGCTGGTGTGGCAATCGGTGCTGCGCGCTATCGAGAATGACCCGACCTCGGTGGCAGACATTCACTGCGAGTCTCCCGCTCTGCACGGTGGTTCGCTCACTTTAGACCCCGCTGTTAGCCTGCCAGACTATGCAGGCATGATGGACGTGCACTTGATGCCAGGCAGCTATCAAGGAACCCCGGGTGCGGGCGCCGATGCTGGTGTGGTGTATGACAATGGGCTGGATGTCTTTTCGTTCGGCGTTATGGGCGAAAATCTGGATGACATCGGCCATTCCATGGCGAATTTCACACGACTGAGGTGGCCCGATCTCGATCCCCAGCTGATTGTGGACGTAGGGTGCACCATTGGCCACAACACTGTGCCCTGGCAGCAAGCCTTCCCGTCAGCCGAGGTACACGGACTGGATGCGGCGTCCCCCTGTTTGCAATATGGCCACGCTCGCGCCGAGGCGATGGGCGTAGCGATTCAGTTCAAACAAGCCCTGTGCGACGCGCTGCCTTATGACGACAACAGCGTGGATGTGGTCTTCTCGTCCATGTTCCTGCACGAGCTACCGACTCCACAGATCAAGGCTTTCTTTGATGAAGCTCATCGCGTGCTCAAGCCGGGCGGAGTGCTGATCAATATGGAACTGCCACCGAATGATGTGCTGGGAGCGTACGACGCATTTTATCTAGACTGGGACTGCTTCTATAACAACGAGCCGTTCTACAAGGATTTTCGCGACCTGAGCTACCCCACGCTCTGCACGGATGCCGGTTTCTTGGCCGCAGACTTCTTTCAGGCCACGATGCCGCGCTACACCTATGTCAGCGAAGCCGAGTTTACTGAGGCATCGGGCGCCGATGCCACGTTTGACGCAGACACGGGCCGCCTCTCCGATACCATCACTTGGTACGCCTTTGGCGCCCAAAAAAGTGGCGCCGCGACATGAGCGATAAAAAGGCGGTAAAGGCGGGCCGGCCGGCCTTTTTTTCTGATCCGGAGATTGATCGCCTCCTGGCCATTATTGTGCGGCTAATGACCGAACACTCCGTATTAACCGAGCGGGTTAAAACACTGGAAACATTACTGATCGATTCCGGCGCGATCTCCCCAGAAGCATTGGAGGCATTTGAACCCAGCGCGGAGCAAGATGCCGAGTGGGGTCAGGAACGGTTTCAGCTCATCAAAGATGTGCTGGAATCGGGTGCGAACATCACAAAATAATAAAAAGGAGAAAGGCCATGGACGCTTTCTGGCTCTATCTACACATTTTGCTGTTGGTTTTCTGGGTGGGTACCGACGTCGGCGTATTTATCGCGGCCAAATGGTCGGAGCGTTCGGCGCTCAGTATTGAGACACGCCAAACCGTGCTGCAACTGGGTATGGTGCTGGATCGCCTGCCGCGTTCTGCCCTGACCTTGATCATTCCATCAGGTTGCCAGCTGGCTGTGACCAGTGGCTGGCTGAATCTCTCTGACGCCATGCTAGGCGGGATGTGGCTTTTTTCGGCGATCTGGCTGGCGATCCTCTGGCGGGGATTTCTGTCCTCCGACTCCAAAATCCAGGAGCAGTCAGCCAAAATCAACTGGCTGTTAAATCTTGTGCTGGCTTTGGTGGTCAGTGCAGCAGGGGTGTATTCATTGACTCTAGGTGATGTGCCTGACTGGCTGGCACTCAAAATCCTTGCCGTAGGGGCGATCTTTTGCGCTGGCGTATTGCTCGACCTGCTATTTAAACCTGCCGTCGATCTGTTTATGGCGCTGGCAGCGACACCCGAAGACATGGCGCTCAATACCGCCTACTCTCGAGCGCTTTCTCCCGTCTATATTGCCGTACTCGCCATTTATGCTTTTGCGCTCATTGCTGCAGCGCTGGGGGTCTTCAAGTGACGCAATTATCCCGCGTCCACACCAGCAAGGGCATCAAGACCCACTTACTTTGCTTGCTGTTATTCTGTGGCCTCGTGACCACCTCGTTCTCATGGGCTGATTTCGAAACCGAAATTGCGGCCGAAGGCGGCAAGTGGGCCAACTATTACGAGCAGGAAGATCTGGAGGGCCTCATGACCCTCTATGTAGACGACGCCATTGTGGCGCTCCATGGGCAGCCCGCACTGTTCGGGATCGATGCGATCAGGGAATACTTTTCCACCCGCATCGGCAAAGCCGANTCGNTTTTCGAACTGGACTATGAGCTCAGGGAAACCCATGGCGATATTGCTTACATCATCAGTAAGTACTGGCTGAAGGCGACCGACAAAAACAGTGGTGAAGTCTATCTAGATGCCGGCCGATCATTACTGGTTTATAAGCGACAGGATGGTCGCTGGAAGATCGCGGCTGACATTGATCAAGCCACCCCCGACGTGACCTGGCCGGCACCGTCAGGCCTCAANTGAGCTAGCACCCATTTTCCTTCGATCACCACTGCAATACAGGTCCGCAAAAAGCCGGAGCGCACCCCCATGACAGCTCCACAGATGCAAAAGCAATGGCGCCTAGCGGCGCGGCCGGATGGCATCCCTGATCGGTCCCACTTTGAGCTGGCCGAGGTGCCGATCCCCGATTTAGAGGCGGGTAAGGCCGTCGTCAAAACACNGTATTTAGGCGTGGCGCCGGTGATGCTGCGCTACATGCGTAACGAGACCGAGTTCGAGTCGCCGATGGCGCTAGGTGCTGTCATGGCAGGGCGTGGTGTGGCGCAGGTAGTGAAGAGTGACTGTGAAGACCTGCCCGTTGGCGCCATCGTGCAAGCAAGACTGGGCTGGCAGGAATATGCCCTTATCGATACGTCGCATCGCCCCGCACCCTTCCTGCTGCCAACAGACTTGCCACTCTCTCACGGTATCGGCGCAGTCTCGCTATCGGGTATTACTGCACTGGTCGGCGTGCGCGATATCGGCCTGGTACAACCGACAGATCGTATTCTTGTTTCGGGTGCGGCTGGCGGCGTTGGCAGCCATGTCGCCGACATTGCGAAAGCGCTCGGCGCTCGAGAGGTCGTGGGTATTGCCGGCGGGCCAGANAAGTGCCGCAGGCTNCAGGCAGATATGCGNTACGACCNTGTNATTGACTATAAAAACGAGAAGATGGACCAGGCCCTCGATGCGGCCTTTCCCGATGGCATTGATCTCTACTTTGACAANGTAGGTGGNCCACTCTTGGACAATGTGCTGGCGCGANTNAGGCGNCGNGCACGGATCGTGATCTGTGGCTCNATCTCNGAATANTTNGTTGAAAANGAAGACAANCACCGCTTTGNNAACCTGCAAAANCTNGGCCGTCAGGANGCCAAAATGGAAGGCTTCTTCGTGTTCGATTACGAGCACCTCTATCCCGAGTGNNTCGATACCCTANCGGGNTGGGTCCGCAATGGCCTACTNAATCCCATAGAGGATATCTCTGTCGGTATTGAAACGATGCCGGATGCCNTGGCCGATCTNTACCTCGGNAATAATGTGGGNGTCAGGATGGTGCAAGTCGGAGAGCCAAACCNTCATCCTTAACCCCTACNTGACCAGTACTCCGTTATTGGTCTACCTATTCGTTCACCTCAAAATGTTTTCCACCCCGNGAAAGTGAGATGTAAAAAAAAGGGCGCCNNGTGGCGCCCTTTTTGATTTTTCGTTACCTCAGAATTTAATCTGNATTTCCGCACCGAANTAACGGGGTCGGTTGGGGGTACCAAAGGACCAGCTACCTGGCGCATAAACCGGCGTCGAGTCAGTAGCAGAGGTCGCCACGTTGTTACCACCCACATCCAAGAAGGACATCAGATACGTCTCATCCGTCAGGTTCTTACCGAACAGCGAGATCGTAAAGTTTTCTGTCTCCCAGTTGATAGAGGCATCCAACAGCCCAAACGCATCCACTTTAGACGGGTTGTCGACGTATCCAGCGCCACCCAATGCGGCAGGAATCGTTTTGTCGCCGCCGTCAGCACTGGCAGAAATGTAGTAATCATCCTTCCAAGTGTAGTTGACGGTAGCCACAAACCAGTGACCTTCAGCCATTTGACGCTCAAATACCATTCCCAAGCCTGCGGTCATATCCGGTGCACGTCGCAAAGAAACACCGCTCAAGTCGACCGTTCCGGTTGCACTCGAGGTCAGGAAGTCGTCATAAGATGCATCAAGCAGACCAATGTTACCGCGAAGCGAGAGGCCCTCGGTGAGGACCCAAGTGAAGTCCATTTCGAGTCCTTCCATCGTCGCACTAGAAGCGTTCTGCACCACCGTCAGAGTGGCCTGACCATCTTCACCCGGTTTAACAATGTCTTCCTGCTTGTCTTCATACTTCACTGTGAAGGCTGCCAGGTTCAGCTGGAAGCGATTATCAAACATGGTGAACTTGGCCCCTGCTTCCCAGCTCTTAACTGATTCGGGGTCATAAGGCCCGGTATTATCAGGAGCTGATGCACGGCCGTTAAAACCACCGGAGCGGAAACCTTCTGAGTAGGTCACGTATGCCATACCTGAGTCGAAGGAGTATTGTGCTCCCACCCTTGGCGTGAAGTCGTCGAAGGAAGCGCTGCCATCAAATGAATCGTCGTAGACTGAAGAAGCCCATGAGGGGCAGTTTTCGCCCCACGATCCCGCAGCCAATGTGCCGCCGGTTAAGAAAGGATAAGGGTCCAAGGTCTTGTCGTAGCCTGCGACGTCGGTATTAGCAACGGATCCAGGCGGCAGGCCCAAAATTGTTTGCAATGGGTTAACGGGATACCCGGAAACAGTCATGCACGCATTTTTTTCCTCATCCAACCAACGACCACCGACACTCACCATCAATTGCTCAGTGAGATCCCAGTCTACCTGCCCGAATACGGCGGTTGTCTCTACGGTCTGACTGTATAGCGGAGATGCGGTGTAGTTCACTGCGTACCGGTCAGCGATAGAAATGTTACCGGAGTCTTTACCGGCCCCTCCCATCAATGGGTTAACAATATTGAACAACGCTGTATTTTGCTGCAGCGTGTAATCACCATCCCAATAAAACACACCAACTGTNGAGCGGAGGCTATCGCTCCAATCAGACTCCAATCGTAATTCATAGCTCGTTTGATTTTCTTCTGTTGGGCGATCCGTCCAGAACAGGTCGGCGGCCACACCATCAAATTCTTGGCGCGCTAATTCATCTGTTTCGCGGTCNCCAAAAACTAGTGCCAACTTTTGGTTATCGGTCACCTGCCAATTGGCATGAATCGTAATGGCGTCTGTGCGAAGCGCGGCATACTGCTCCTGAGACGTATAGGTTGTATAGAGCGCATCAGACGTCTTGCCTACGGCGCCCAGGCCAAACCCGCCAAACGCCTCTCCTGCTGTCGTAAGAGACACCACAGGGCGTGTCGGCGTTTTATCATCAATACGATCATAAATAACGCGGAAGTCAAAATTATCGGTCGGCGCCCACAAAGCGTCGANAGACATCATGCTCAAGTCGTTTTCACCGTCAGTCGTGCCGCGAGTGGGGTTATCAATATACTCACCNCCCTGAATACTNGAGGCGGAGAGCTTCACCGAGAGCCCACCCATCTCAGGCAGATTGATCAAGCCTTTTAAATCAGTCTGGTTATCCTGAGCGAAAGTTCCTATTAATTTTCCGCCCCACTCACCCGTAGGCTTAGAACGAATCACGTGCACCAAGCCACCAATCGTATTGCGGCCAAACAGTGTCCCCTGTGGACCGCGCAACACTTCAACGCGCTCAGCATCCCACACATTGAGCAACGCACCCGTTGTNGTTGCGAGNTANACACCGTCCTGATAGATCGCTACCGCCGGGTCAAAACTCTTCTCCACCTCCGCATGCTGCATGCCGCGAATCGACACACCGACGGTGCCGTTACCCAAAATCGGGTTAATCACTAAGTTGGGAGACATTCCAGTGATCTCGTCAATCGTCCGAGAGAACGTTTTCTGGATCATGTTGGCGTCCATGGCAGACATGGAGATTGCCACATCCTGCATGTTTTCTTCGCGCTTCTGGGCGGTAACCACCACCTCTTCGATTTGTGCTGACGTTGTACGCTGGGCGTTGACCTGACCAGAGATGGCCATTGATACGGCAACAGCGAGTGTGGATATATTACGAATCGTACTCATGGGATCCCTCATTGCTTATGATTTTTGTAATTTTCAGTTGCTTTTACAATCAGCTAATAGATGCCGGATTAAGCAATTNTTATAGTATGTCCGTACAAAGATTAGCAGAGTCTTTGCAAAAAACATCCCCATTTGTACGTATTTCGACCGATATTTAACATATCTTTATATCTTTATATCTTTTATNCCTTGTCAGGTTGNAGAACTCGGGCTGTCGCCACAGAAAAAGCACTACGCTGTGACCACATGAACCTNCCCCTATTGATGCAGGCTCAAAAGAATGGACAGCCTTAACGTGGGTTTTATTCAATTTAGTTTTTCACAAAAGACCTCTTAAAGGCCCACTCAACCTCGAAAACAAACCATCACGCCCTTCACAGGACCCAGCCCGCATGGCTCGCATAGGTGCCGTGAGAAAGCTTAAGACAGCCCTACCGTCAGGCGCCTTGCAAGTGCCCAACTAGTCTTGCACAGCCGCTATAACGGGAGCTCCGTAGTTTGCTTCATCGTTTCCATCACAAACCGAGCACTCACATCAAAAAGATCCGCTTTGATGAGCTGCTGATAGAGCGCATCGTAGCCGGGCATGTCAGCCACAACTGCCTTCAACAGATAGTCGATATCACCGCCGAGGCGATGCACCTCAAGAATACCGGGGAGTTTCCCCACGATCGCCTGAAATTGATGCGACCAGGCGGCGTTATGTTGGCTNGTTTTAACCGAAATAAAGACCGTCAACCCCAAACCCAGCTTGGCTTGCGAGAGCAGCGCCACCGATCGCTCGATCACACCCAGCTCGGCTAACCGCGCGATGCGGCGGCTGCAAGCTGACCGCGACAGGCCGCATCGTGCCGCCAGATCCGATATCGGTTCAGCGCTATTTCGTTGCAATGCTCGTAGGATTTTTCGGTCTAGTGATCCGATGGGCTCAGATTGCGTCATTANTCTTACTCAAATGATTTTTTGATCATTAAATACTGTATTTACGCTTAATTCGTGCATAAAAAAAGACTTTATTGAAATATTTGCACCCATTGCTTGCGATCAAAGTCTTACTGTGGAGGCTCACTTCCTCCGTTAATGCGAGATGTTTGGCCCCGCCCCGCCGCCGAGTACTCACAATGCAATGAGCAACGCAATGAACAACGCAACGAACAACGCAACGCGCAATGCAGAAAANCTGATCGCGGCCCTGCGGCTGCAGGTTATCGGGCGGGATGCGCAAATTGTTACGCCCTATGGCGAGCGGCCTCTGGTCTATTGCGACCACACCGCGAGCGGTCGCGGACTGGCGTCGATTGAAGCCGCCATTTCGCGCGATGTCTTGCCGCATTACGCCAACACCCATTCGGAGGCCTCCCATACCGGGTGGCACACCGGGCAGCTGCGGGACTGGGCCCGTCAAACGGTTAAAGACGTCATTAACGCGGGTCCAGACGACGCGCTGATCTTTTGTGGGTCTGGCGCCACCGCCGCCGTCAATACGCTGGTTCATCTGCTGGGCCTGCGGTCACTTGGCAGTGATGACAAGACGGGGGTCGATCGTCCACTGATTTTGATCGGTCCATACGAACACCACTCCAACGAACTTCCCTGGCGCGAAGCATTCGCCGACGTGATCCGCATACCGCTCGATCACAACGGAGCGATTGACCAACCTATTTTGACCGAAACACTGAGCCAAAACGGTGACCGGCGGCTTGTTGTCGGCAGTTTCTCTGCTGCCTCAAATGTCACCGGTGTCCGGTCAGATGTCGACGCCATTACCCGAATACTCAAAGATCATGGCGCCCTCGCCGTCTGGGATTACGCAGCGGGGGCCCCGTACCTCCCCATTAATATGAATGCAGCCGGCGCACCCCTCGATGCGGTTTTCTTTTCTCCCCACAAGTTTATCGGCGGCCCGGGAAGCAGCGGCATATTGGCAGTCAAGCGCAGCCTGCTGAGTAATACCGTTCCGGCACAAATCGGTGGCGGCACAGTGCGTTATGTCACACCAGATTGGCACGAGTGGCATCCGGACCCCGAGCATCGAGANGANGGCGGCACACCCGGNATNGTTGAGTCTATCCGCGGCGCGATGGCGATCAGCATTCCCCGAGANNTCGGTTANGNGCGAATCGCNGAGATCGAGCGCCGGCACAGGGCTACCGCGGAGAAATGCTTTCAGACAACACNGGAGCTCGAACTCCTTGGCCCACAGCATAGTGAAGGGCTGTCTATTTTTTCTCTGCGGTTTCGATCAGATCAAGGCGAATTGCATTANGGATTTGTNGTGCGCCTGCTAAACGACCTGTTCGGNATTCAGGCTCGCGGGGGTTGCTCCTGCGCCGGACCTTATGGGCATTCACTGCTCGGTTTGACACGCGAGCACTCCGAAGCGCTCGCCACCCAAGTTCAGCGGCAGTTTGGCTGCCTGCGGCCCGGTTGGGTTCGGTTCAATCTTCATTGGCTCTGCACCGACGAAGAGGTGGNTTACATACTCAATGCCATGCTGCTGATTGCAAAATGGGGTGCCGGGCTATTGGCCTCCTACGCTCTCGATACGTCATCAGGCCTGTGGCGGCATCGAGATACACCCGACACGGCACCCGCCGAGCTGGATGCCTTGGCCTGGATCGAACAGGNCACTGAGCCCGCCGTATCCGCTACCGCCGCCGCGGCCGGCGAACTCCTTGCGGCCGCCGAGGAGCGGCTCCGGTCGGGCGCACCGAAGGCCCATCAGCTTCAGGCAGACAACGATTTTCAGCACACCCCCTGGCCTAGCAAGGCCGAGTCGCTGTGCTGGTTTCTTCGGCCGCACGAAGGCCATTGAGCACTCATCAGCTCTCATAACGTGAGCCTCAGACTTCTGTCATGGGGTTTCCAAGGCGTTCACTCCGACTCGGCGACCAGCGGCAGCTCTGTGGTGTTCTTGATTTCTGTGACCGCAATATGGGAATGCAGTTCGCGTATCGCGTCTGAGGCAGAGAGCGTATTGCGCACAAAGTCCTCATAGTGGCGGATATCGCGACAGACAATTTTGAGCATGTAGTCCCAGATTCCCGCCATGGTGTAGCACTCCACTACCTCTGGATAACTCTCAACTGTGCGCTCGAAGGCCAGCAAATTCTGTTTGCCGATCTGATTCAGATTGACGGTGGCGAATACCACCACCTCCAGACCCAGCTTTTGTCGGTCAAGCAACGCCACCCGACGCCTGATCAGCCCCGACTCCTCGAATTTATTGACTCGGCGCCAGCAGGGTGACTGCGAGAGATTTACCTTCGCTGCGAGATCTGAGGTAGAGATATCCGCATCATGCTGCAGTGCAGCAAGGATCTTCATGTCGGATTTTTGCATTTTCATAGCATTATTATCTCTTTAAATTAATTTTAAAGAATAATTATTCCCGTTTTCAGCGCTCAGCGCCATAAATAGCATACGAATACCCGCCTCGGTGAGCCACACTGACGCGATATTGGAGCAGATCAAGGGAAACTCATGGGACAAGCCAAAGGTCCTTTATTGCGCAAAGTCTCTCTGGATGACAAATACGCCCTCGACCAAACTCGCGCCTATATGACAGGCGTTGAAGCACTGGTAAGGCTGCCAATGCTGCAGCACCAGCGCGACGCCGCCCGAGGGCTCAATACCGCAGGCTTTGTGTCCGGGTACCGGGGCAGCCCGCTGGGCGGCGTTGACCAAGCNATGTGGAAGGCAAAACCCCACCTGGAACGGCATCACATTCATTTTCAGCCGGGAATCAATGAGGATCTGGCAGCAACCGCTGTCTGGGGTAGCCAACAGAACGATGTGTTCCCTGGCGCCCTCTACGACGGGGTATTTGGTCTTTGGTATGGCAAAGGCCCGGGCGTTGATCGCAGCATGGATGTGCTCAAACATGCCAACGCGTATGGCACTAGCCGGTATGGTGGCGTGCTCGCAGTGGCGGGTGACGACCACGCCTGCAAGTCGTCTACCTTGCCGCACCAATCGGAGCACATGTTCGTCGGCGCTTCTATTCCNGTATTGGCGCCGGCTAATGTGCAAGAGGTGCTGGATCTTGGCATATACGGCTGGGAACTCTCTCGATACTGCGGCTGCTGGGTGGGATTTAAAGCCATTACCGAGAATATGGACTCTGCGATATCGGCCGATATCGATCCGACCAGAGTCTCCATCACCATTCCGGATGCTTTCGAACTCCCGCCTGACGGGGTGCATGGGCGATGGCCCGACAACCCGCTCGATCAGGAAAGACGGCTGAACAAATTCAAAATTTATGCCGCGCGAGAGTTTGCACGCGCTAATCAANTGAATCGTGTGGTCCTCGACAGCCCCCATCCGCGGCTCGGAATTGTGACCTCGGGAAAAGCGTATCTGGACGTTATGCAGGCCCTCGAGGACATGGGCATCGATGCTGCGCTCGCAGCCTCTGTTGGCATCCGCGTTTTCAAGGTGGCGATGCCCTGGCCGTTAGAGCCGGAAACGCTTCATCAATTTGCAGAGGGTCTGCAAGAAATACTCGTAGTTGAAGAAAAGCGGTCAATTATCGAAGACCAGCTGACTTCGCAGCTCTACAACTACCCGGTCACCGCGCGACCCGTTGTGGTAGGAGAGTTCGACGAGCAAGGCGCTGATCTGGTCCCGAATACCGGTGAGCTGACGCCGGCAATCGTCGCGCTGGCAATTGCCAGTCGATTACGGCGCTTTTTCACCAGCGAAGATCTCGAGTCACGCATCGCCTGGATCGAACAGAAGGAACGCTCGCTTGCTAACACGCAGTCGCATACGGCGCGTGCACCCCACTTTTGCTCCGGTTGTCCCCACAACACCTCCACCAAAGTGCCAGAGGGCAGCCACGCGATGGGCGGTATCGGCTGCCACTACATGGCGACGTGGATGCCGGACCGCAGCACCCAAACCTTCACCCAAATGGGAGGAGAAGGGATCACTTGGCTGGGGCAGGCGCCTTTTACCAGCAAAGAGCATGTGTTCCAGAATCTGGGGGATGGCACCTATTTTCACTCGGGCGTGCTCGCCATCCGCGCGGCGTTGGCGGCAGACGTCAACATCACCTATAAAATTTTGTTCAACGACGCGGTCGCCATGACGGGAGGCCAGCCGATCGACGGTGAATTATCGGTAAACAGTCTGGTACAGCAAATGAGCGGGGAGGGCGTTAAACGGATCGCTCTGGTCTCAGACCAACCTGATGTGTACCGCAACCGGTTTCAGCAGATTGAAGGCTTCAGCCTGCATCATCGTGACGAGCTCGACGCTTTGCAGCGAACGCTCCGGGACTATCGAGGCTGCTCCGTGCTGATCTATCAACAGCCCTGCGCGGCGGAAAAAAGGCGCAAGCGTAAGAAAATGCCGCTACAGNAGTCTGCGCGCCGTGTCGTGATTAATGATGAAGTGTGTGAGGGCTGCGGCGACTGCAGCGCGCAGTCAAACTGCCTATCGGTGCTGCCCAAGAGTACGGCTCTCGGAAGGAAGAGGCAGATTAACCAATCTGCCTGCAATCTCGATTACAGCTGTGTCAAAGGATTTTGCCCGAGCTTTGTNTCGGTCTTAAACGCCACGCTTAAAGCTCCGGATAGCGCTGCCAACGGCCTTCCCGTTTTCGACCCTCTGCCTGCAGTTAAGCTGCCCAAATTATCGCAACCGTGGAATATCGTGGTATCGGGGGTCGGAGGCACCGGTGTACTCACCGTAACCGCGTTAATCGCAATGGCCGCGCACATTGAGGGGAAAGGCTGCGCGACGCTGAACCAAACAGGTCTGGCGCAAAAGTTTGGCGCAGTCGTGAGCCACGTTCGGGTCGCAGAAGATCAGCCCAGCATCAAGGCTGTGCGCGTCCCCGCAGGGGAAGCCGACCTGCTCATCGGGTGCGACCTTGTCGTGAGTACCGGTTACGACACCATGGGAAAGACAGCCGAAAACCGCACCCACGCCATTATCAACGATGCGGAGCAGCCGACGGCGGCCTTTATCCATGACCCTGATGCAGAGTTGCCAACCGCAGCTATGCGTCACCACATTCAGCAACAGTGTGGCAGCGACAGCGTCACCTTTGTGAACGCCACTAACATTGCGCTGCAGGTGCTGGGCGACTCCCTCTACCTGAACCTTTTTCTGCTGGGCATTGCACACCAGCAAGGCAAGGTGCCTGTGACTGCCGAGGCACTGAATGAAGCAATCAACCTCAATGGTGTGGAGGTCGCCGGTAATCAGCGAGCGTTCCTAATGGGGCGCCGGTTTGCAGCCTGGCCCGAAAAAGTCTTGGCTTTAATGCCTGACGCGTCGGCCCCAATGATCACTCAGGTTGACGAGCCACTGGAACTCGACGCCCTGATCACCGAGCGGACACAGCGGCTCGTCGCTTACCAGTCCCAGCGGTTCGCACAGGCATATCAGCAGCAAGTGGACCTCATCAGGCAGCAGGATCCGATTGCAGACCAACCCGGCTCGGTCACCCGAGTGGTTGCAGAGCAGTTGTATCGGCTTATGGCGATCAAAGATGAATACGAAGTTGCCCGACTGTTCACCAGCGAAGCGTTCCGGGCACAGCTAGATGATCAATTTGAGCCCGGTTACCGACTTCATTTTCATTTGGCGCCACCCATTTTCAGCAGAATCGACAGTGTCACAGGACGGAGTCAAAAACGGGTTTTTGGTGGATGGATGCTGACTGCCTTCCGATTGCTCAAGTCATTACGTTGGCTTCGCAACACGCCGCTGGATATTTTTAGTCTCACGGCTGAACGTCGTTCGGCCAAGACCGACCTGAGTACTTACCGTCAAGATCTTGCGGTCATTGCACAGAGCTTGAGTACCTGTCGCTATGACGATGCGCTGGCGCTGGCGGGATTACCCGAAAAACTCAGAGGTTATGGGCCGGTCCGTGAAACAGCGCGCGCGGTGCTCACGCCGCAACGCTCGACGCTGCGCGGAAAGTTAGACTCCCTGCAAGCAGTGCAAATAGCTTCAGCGTAAACCCGGCTTATTGCCATCATCAGATCCACTGGCCCTCCGGCCTAGCGAATCTCGATGATCTGGAAGTCCTGTGCCGCGGTGCGCCAATCCAGCAAAATATCGTAAACCTGACCGTCCATAACCACGTCTTCCAACGAGATCTGGCTGTCCGATACCGCACATTGCGCACCAGACAGCGCCACCTCGTCATCTGCGCCAAAGAACGGCTTATGAAACCGGGTCACCGTAAACGTCGAGCTGCTCTCTATAAACTCGTCACTCTGGTTGTAGGCCCGAGCGGTGATGGTGTGCTCTCCCGGGGACATGTCATTGTAATTCCACGCGAGAGAGAATCCTGAAGCTAAAGCGTTCTCAATATCCGGGAAGACATTGCCCACATCATTCCTGAGACCACCGTAAGGAGCATCAAACGCGTAAACCCCATCCATCCAAACCTCGATGCGATCAACCCCGATGCTGGCAACAGACCAGCCACGCAGGTTGCCAACCCCGGAATAAACGCTGCCGGCCACTGGCTCCTCGAGCGAAAGCCGAAACGTCTCTCCAGCAACCAGCACCGGCTCAAATACGGGTTCTAGCAAACAATCTGAATTGACCTGAGCCACGGTAAAGGCATTGCCCTGCAAGCTGCCACCGCAGGAGCTCTCTACGTTCGTCAGCCGATAACCATTTGCCGGCGCAAAATTGACGGTCAGCGACTCTCCGGTTTTCACCAACTGGGTGGTGTGTGCGGCGGCGGCACCTTGATTGGTCGCAGTCGTTCTAACCTGTGCGTAAGTGCCCTCATAGTCATCATCCCAAAGCAAGTGAAGCGATTCGATCAGCTTGTCAGAAGTGGGGTCGTAATAGGTAATCCAAGACTCTTTGTAGTCGGTTCCAAAAGGGCTTTCCTCCTCCGCTTCGCAGGAGGGCACCAGACCATATTCTGGCGCCACGGCAAGCTCTTCTGGTTCATAGGTCGACGTCAATGTTTGTCCCGTTGGCGTGATTACTGAAAATGCTCGAACGTCAATAGTGTGGGGCGATTGGTTTGTAAAACCATGTCCTGTGCGGTATCCGTCACCGCCCTCGTCGAGCTCGCACACTTCATCGATGATGCGATAGTCGTTAATCAGCTCACTGGCTAAGGCCGCACTCTCGTAGCCCGCCACCATAAAGCGTGTTTGGGTGAAACCGCGGGCGTTGTCTGCCGATTCAGGGTCGCCCGCCGCTACGCCACAAGCCTGCCCGCTGCAATTCAGTAGCCGTGGGTTGGAGAAAACTGCGCTTTCCGGCTCGTTGCCGTAACTCATGATGGTATGGAAAGTTAATTCCCGGTAATGACCAAAGCTAAATGGATAGGCCTGCACTGCCTCTTCCTCAGCAATACGGCGCTCATGAGTAGAGCCCAGTAAATGCCCGATCTCGTGAGCCGTGGTGGTATCAGGGCAGTAGGTATCTCCCGGCGCCTTGTTGATCGGCAACCACTGCACTACCGTCATATAAGCAGCTCGATAGGGGGCGCCGTCCTGAACGCCTATGGGCGCTATCCCGCAGGCGTCGTCTTCCTCGGGGATAGTTTCCCGCAGCGCCACCACCAGATCCGCAGCATAGAAGCTGCGGTCACTCTCGATATCCGCAAAAGGTCCTTCGGCATAAAACATCTGATCGAGCACGTCTTCCTGAAGCAAGGCCGGATCAATCTCCAGGGGTTTAACGGCCACCACATTGGCTTGAAGGGAGATCTGGCTATCGACCATTGCCTGGCTGGTAATCTCGGTCACCAGATCGGCGATCGCCTCCGGTGTTTCCATGCCGGCTTCGTGATAAAAAAGAATGTCCACCGTTGCCGTACCGGAAGCAAAAGTGGGGTAGTGAATGGTCTCTTCAGAGAGGTCTTTGAGCACGGCGCGCTCCATTCGCTTGACGCCAAATTCGAGGTCAATGGAGCGCTCACTTTTATCCAAGCGCGGGAGCCGCGCAGCCCCCGTATCAGCGGGCCGCGCCAGATAAGGATCGGCGTAGTGCCAAACAATCTCCCCCGCCTCCTCCACCAATCGGTAGAGCCTGGCGCCATCGCGCAGGGAGCCTTGCAGCTGGCCATCAGACGTCACCACCATGGTCAACCGTGCACCCGCTTCGTTCAGCCCCCGGATCACTCTATTGCCTTGGTTTGACCTGCTTGCCGATTCGACCCGGAACTCATAGTCTTCGCCAAATTCAGAGCGCAGGTTGAGCCTGTCGCCCGTGCGGGCATTAAGTTGCTTGGCTGAGATGATCCGTTGCGGCAATCGATCTGCCTGCGTGAGCTGCACCGTCAATCTGTCACCCGCCGAGAGGGCAGGGAAATCCAGCACCAACAGCGACAACAACATGAAAAGGCGCGGGAAAACGCCTAACGGGCCTGTTTTGAGAGGAGAAAAATCCATTTTCAAAAACCTCTGATCTGCTTTACTGGAAAGAGGTATAACATTCTCTCAGCGCGGTTTGAAGGATAGCGCCATGGTATTCGAACCTACTCTATACGCGATTTATGACACGGACGGTTCCGTTTTGGGCGAACTGCGCTATGTAAGAGACAAGTGCATCGGCAAAGCGGAGTGTGCACTATGCGATCTAACGCATGGTTGGAACCCACTGGGAAGGTCGGCCTGGCGGCAGCGAACCGGGGTCTCCGCATCCGTCATCTGGCTGCATCGCGATGAGCTACCTCAGCATGCATTGCTTCACTTGAGCGGGCAGTTGCCCTGCATCGCGGTGGACCGCGACGGCGACTTCGATATTCTGATCTCTCGCGAGGCTCTGCAAGGCTGTGAGGGTGATTTCACTGTATTCGAGCACCTTTTAGAACAGAAGGTGCGGGCGCTAACATCCCCCATAGCGGCCGCAGCAGAGACCGGGATAAGCGATTAATCCGCAGTGTGTCTGCCGCGCCGTGCAATCACGCAGTCGATCAACCGGTAACATGATGGCTTAAAAGTGAGAAGGGCCGCATTGCTGCCGACCCTCCCGCGCGCACCTTTAATCAAACATTTTCATAAACGTGTCCATATCAAACTGATTGCCGTAGAGCATGGAACTGTTCAGGGCAACATCCGCGGCAATCGCAACCGCTGTTTTAATCTCTTCTTCCGTGGCCCCCGCTGCCCGCGCGAACGCGGCATGCGCAGGGATGCAATACACGCACTTCATAGCAACTGAAGCCGAGATCGCGGCCAGCTGCGCGTGCTTGAGTGGGATTGCACCGTTAAAAACATTCTTTTCGACCGCGGCGTAGTAGGCCTCAGCCGCCGCCTGTTGGGACTCCGGATGCAATAGCACAAACGGGTTCGCGGTTTTAACGTCGCGCATTTGATCATCGGCGATCGCTAACGAACTTATTAGCAACGCACTTAGCACCATGAAAAATCTCATCGAGCTGCTCCTTTTCACTGTATTTGAAAAACACACGCCCCGAACGGGGCGTGAGTAATACATAAACCTCAGCGACCGGTGTAGTAGAGGGGCTCACCCTGAATAGAACCGATCGGGGTAGCTGAGCCTGCAGAGGCCGCCTGCAAGAAACGGAATTCCTCGCTGGCAGAGATCCTGTCTCCAAAGTCGGCCATAGCGGCCCAATCGTCAAAGGACATCACGTAATGCACTTTGCCGTTGCCACCTACGCCCTCCTGATAAATATTGACCTTGGCGCCCATCGCGGTGTGCATTTTGGCTGCCTGGGTAAACGCTGCGTAGACTGCCGCCGCTTTGCCGGCGCCCGGCTGCCAGACATAAACGCGGTAGGGGCCATCCTCAGCAAAGTCTGCAGCGCGAACTCCGTCGTCCCAATTTAGCGCTTCCATGGACCACAGCAGCGTACCCGTAGGCGACTGGGATGCTTGAGCCCAGAAAGCCTGCCACTCTTCATTAGAATTGGTCTCCTTGGTTTTGGCCCAGGCCTCACCCGAATCCCAACGCAGCACATAGTCAAAAGTGGGGTAGCCTGCGCTCCCTACGTCCATGCGGAAAACACCCACGGTCGCACCATACTTTTCATGAATTTTAGCGGCCGCCATCATGCCCTGTACCAAACCCTCGGGAGAGGAGGAGTTGGCCTGCCAGCGAAACACTTCGAGCCGTTCGGCAGATGCCGCACTGGCGAAGCCAGCCAGACAACACACCGCGACCCAGCGGATCATTGCTTTCATATCGAGTCTCCTGATTAATGTTTAACAGCCCGCTCTATTCTTGCTTTTCTTATTCAGAACCGACAGCGCAATGTATCACTTTTACGAAAGAAGTCGCGTCACTATCAAAACGGAGTGCAGGAGATACCGGACAGACCGGGATCGCCCACATCGGGGCACCCGTCCAGGTGTTTTCAGCAAGCTATTCGGCAAATCCGCTTAGAGAGGACCAAGGGCGCCGAGCCGTTTCAGAACAATTGCTTGACCGGCACACCACTCTCTGCAAGATAGGGCTCGAGCGCACGGTATAACCTGCGGTAGCGGAAAAAAGGCACCTTTGGGTAGAGATGGTGAATGGCGTGGTAGTTCTGGTAAATCCACGCCAGCGTCAGCAAGGTATCGAGACCCGATCTAGCCTGATAGACCGTTGTCGTCTTCATCCGCTCTTGCTCGGTGTGCGGGTGATGCACTGACCACGCAAACAGGGTAACCAGCACGGCATTGCCGATGACCTGCCCAAGCAGCAGCGTTATTAACGTAACACCCAAGTTGGCGCACAATAGCAATATGAGTAGCCGTGACAGGATAATCGCTGCGAACTCGCGGCGCATAGCCACCTTCTCTGCGTCGGTGAAATGCTCAAAAGACGCCGCAAATACCCATTCCTTAGGCACAGCTTTGATCCATACCGCGGCCAATCCTGCGGTCGTGTTAGCTGAATACGGCATGTCCGGGTCTTCGTCGGGATGGTTGGTCGAGCGGTGATGCTTCAAATGGGACCGGCGATGCGCCGTAAAAGAGATACCCACACAATGTGCGGCCACATAGCCGACCCACTCGTTGATCCAGCGCCGCTCCACACTCATTCCAGTGACCGCACCGTGGACCGCATCATGCAGAGGGGTATAGGTGGCATAAGTGCACAAACTGATTCCGGCCAGCGCCCACCAAGAAAAGGTAGGCGCGGTGATCAGATGCCAGATGCAGGCCGCATAGATAGCGACGCAACCCACCAGCAGCAAAAGGGTGGGCCAAGCAAACCCACCGATATGGCGGATGACGACCTGCTGCACTTCTTCCTCGTTACTGACCATGAGCACTTTCTCTTGCGTTGTTATAGACCCTAGCGGTCAGTTATTGGCATCAGGATAGCGCTAGCTGCGCCGCGAATCGTCGGAAGTTAGTGCAAAAGATGACACGCTCGGCGCCGTGTCACTTTTTGCTGAATCAACAAGGTCGCTGCACACGCTCACCGCACCCTTAAGTGCTCCGGATTGACCCTACGCTTTTGCAATCATCGATAAACCACGTAAATTGATTCATTCACGTCTTGAAGGCTGTCCAGAATGCACCCCGATACAACCATTCGCTTTGCCAATGTCCTCGATCTGGAGGGACTCGGGAAACTGTTCGACCAATATAGGCAATTCTATGACTGCGTATCTGACCTCAATAAGGCGCGAGGCTGGCTACAGGAGAATTTAGAAGCCGGCCGTTCCACGATCTTTGTTGCCGATGACGGTGCTCACCTAAGCGGCTTTACCCAGCTTTATCCCGCCCTGTGCTCCGTCGATCTGGTCGAGTATTTCGTGCTCTACGATCTTTATGTCAGCGAGCCAGCGAGACGGCAGGGCATTGCGCGCGCGCTGATGAATGCGGCCCGCGACTGGGCCAAGGCTCAGGGCGCTGCGCGGCTGGACCTGGAAACCGCGCGGGACAACATCGCCGGACAGGCTTTGTATCGGAGCCTAGGGTACGAACTCGACGAGGTCTTTTTAAAATTCAGTCTGGACTTGAACGACTGAGCGCTAGACTGGTGGGTGATAGCTCCGCTAAACCGTGACGACGGTATTGCGGCCCGAGTTTTTGGCCGCATACAGCCCCTCATCCGCGCGTTTCAGAATGTGATCAAGGCTTTGTCCCGTTTCACTGTGGGCCACACCAATGCTAATAGTGGTCGCCAAAATCTCTGGGGTGCCCCGTTCAATCATGTACCGCAGAGACTCGGCGATCGAAGACGCCTCGTCACGGGTCACACTCTCCACGATTACCACAAATTCTTCTCCGCCCCAGCGCGCGACGGTATCCTGAGCCCTCATACGCCCTTTGAGAATCTCGGCAATTTTCTGAAGAATACGGTCACCGGTATCGTGACCGTGCGCATCGTTGATCAACTTAAAGTGATCGATATCGATCATCATGACGGCGTAACGCCGCTGTCCTGTCGCAAACAGATTCAGCCTTCCCTCCGCAACACGCCGATTTGCAATGCCGGTCAAGGTGTCTGTGTTGGCAGCCCTTCGCAGCCGCTCCACGCGTTCGACCGTCTCGCGGAGTTCGTCGCGCTCACGCACCCAGATACCCAGCAACCAAAAGAATAATCCGTAGCCGGATAAGACCAGCGGGGCAATCCGCCAGTCATTGAGATAGGCACTGGCAAGTGCCTCACGGCTGCTGCCCAGAAAAGCGACCAAGCCCATCATCAGCCCAGTGGCAACGCCAATGTACAAGCTGAGGCGACCCCACAAAAGCGTCGTAATGATGACCAGAACAGGGGTGTAAAGAAGCCCGATCATCACGCCAATCATGGCGTCGGCGGGTTCCGCCAATAGCCATGCCACCGACCATCTCGCTACAACAAGCAGCAAAATAGCCACCGAAATAGCGCGGTGCCAGGCGAGGTCCATTTTGGGCCATGCGATTAGCAACACTGAAAAGACGGCGAACCAGCCGCCGGCGAGCCAGTTGGAGAACGACGTGCCGTACCCCAGCAACGCCGATACCATCACCGCCCCCGCTAACGTCCAGGCAAACATCATGAGCACGCGGAGCATGCGCGAGGCCGACCGCTGATCCACTTCCGCTGCGCTAAATCCCTTACCCTCCTCACCCGGCATGCCGTATTCGGTGGGTAACGCGAGCAACTGAGTGGTTGTCTCCTGACTCATGGGGTGAGTGTGCGCATCCCTGCCCCCTTCCTCAACCGGAGCTCGGCTATCCCGTCGGCACCTCGTTAAAGGGAATACCCTTGTCCAGCCGGGGCTCCTGAGGCAAACCCAACACCCGCTCGGCGATAATGTTGGCCATGATTTCGTCGGTACCACCCGCAATACGCAGCCCAGGAGCGCCCATATAGGCGCGCTGTATGATGCCCGCTTTCGTCGCGAGCGCCTCGTCGGCGATCGCGCCACTGGCACCCAAAAGATCCATCAGATACGACGACATCGCCTGCATTTTCGGCGCACCGACCAGCTTGCCAATGGAGTTCTCGGGGCCCGGTAGGGCACCGCGCGACAATGCAGTCAACGAGCGATAGCCGGTATATTTCAAACCCGACTCTTGCACATACCAATTGGCAATTTTCGTGCGCACCGCAGCATCCTCCAGCGCCGGGTGACCGTCGATCTCGACTTCCTGTGCGACCGACAGTGCCAACGACACATCCATCTGCCCGAAACTACTGCCAATCGCCGCACGCTCGTTCATCAGCGTCGTGAGTGACACCTGCCAACCTTGGCCTACCTCGCCAAGTCGCTGACTGTCTGACACCCTCACGTCAGTAAAATAGACCTCGTTAAAATCCGAGTCGCCGGTCAGCTGCTTGATCGGCTTAATCTCAACGCCGGGCGCTTTCATATCGACGTAGAAATAACTCAGGCCTTTGTGCTTAGCCACAGTAGGATCTGTGCGAACCACAACGACACCGTAGTCAGAGTAATGCGCACCCGAGGTCCATATTTTCTGGCCATTGATCACCCAGTCCTCGCCGTCGCGTTCAGCGCGCGTCCGGAGTGCGGCGAGATCTGACCCCCCCGCCGGTTCTGAAAACAACTGACACCAGACCTCCTCTCCACTCGCCAACGGCGGCAGGTAACGCGCTTTGTCCTCATCGCTCGCCCAAGCCATAAGGGTCGGGCCAATCATCCCCTGTCCAATCAAAAAGAAGGAGGCGGGTAGATCGTAGCGGGACTCTTCCTGACGCCAAATGACTTCCTCGATCGGCGACGCACCCCGGCCACCAAACTCCGGCGCCCAACCAATACAGGCCCAGCCTGCGTCGTATTTACACTTTTGCCACTGCTTGGCTTGCTCAAGGGGCGACAGCGCTCGAAATGCCTCGTCAGTCGGTGCGTTCTCGGCAAGCCAAGCTGCCGCTTCCTCACGAAAACGCGCTTCTTCAGATGTGTCGTTAAAGTCCATTTTGCTTCTCCCTCACGCGGCCACGGTCTGTTCGGTCAAAGCCGATACCAGCCGGTCCTGCCATACAGCCTCACTACCAATCGCTAAGCTCAGCAATTTCGCGCGCCGGTAATAAAAGTGACAGTCAAATTCCCAGGTAAAACCCATCCCACCGTGGGTTTGAATATTCTCCTCGGCCGCATAAGTCGACGCCTGAATGGCCGCAACCCTTGCGGTGGCCGCTGCCAGCGGTAATTCATCGCTGCCTTCCGCCAAGGCCCAGACGCCGTAATAGGCATTGCTGCGGGCCAGGGTATTCTTAACGTACATATTGGCCAGCTTGTGCTTGATCGCCTGGTAGGACCCGATCGCCCGGCCAAACGCAAAGCGTTGCAGAGCGTAATCTCGCGCCTGAATGAGCGCAGACTCGGCGACTCCCAATTGCTCCCATGCAAACAGCACTGCAGCGCCGTCTATTACGCGCTCCCAATCTGCCGGATCCAGGGGCGCATCTCCCAATGCCTGAGCATCGGCCCGATCAAAAGTAATGGCGCTATGACCTCGGCTGGTGTCGAAGGTCAGCACCGGCGAAATAACAACACCCTCCTGCTTCAAAGGCACCAAACACGCTTCAAGACCCTGATCCGAGCGCGCCAGCACCACTGCCACATCAGCCACCGAAGCATCCGCCACCGGCACTTTGTGGCCTGTAATTTGGGAATCCGTGCGTCGGGTTTGGAGCTGATCCAACACCAATCGCCCCGCACGCTCCGCCATTGCGACGGTGGCAACGCATTCGCCGCTGGCGAGTTTCGGCAGCCACTCAGACTTTTGGCTCTCGTTACCAAAGTGACGAATCGCCTCGCTGGCAAGGTATAGGGAGCTGCTAAAAGGGAGAGGCGCCGCACTGCGACCCATTTCTTCAGCAAGGATGGCAAGTTCGTAATAGCTCAGGCCCAATCCGCCATAGGCCTCGGGAATCACCGTTGCGGTCCACCCCATGTCCGCAACCTTCTTCCACAAACCGGCATCCCAGTCTTCATTGCTATCCAGCACGGCTCTGACGACCGATGTCGAGCAATGCTCGGTCAAGAATCCACGGGCCTGCTCGCGCAGCATTTGCTGCTCTTCAGAAAACTCAAAATTCATGGTGATGGCCTGATCAAAGAATCCGTAGCAGGGTAGCAGAAGTACCCAGTGCCTTACGTCGCAAGAAGCAACTGCGGTGCCTGTTCGCAGAGCCGCAGATATCGAGCCGGTGGCGCAAAGCCCATCTCTTCTCGCACAGCCTGAAGCGGCTGCGCCAGCTTCTCTTCCCATTCGATCTCGGCCATCCACACAGCGCCGCGGGCGATAGCGGCACCTTCGTCGATCAACTGCCTTACATCGAATTGGGGCACTTCGCGCAAATACTTCCACTTGGCGATCCAGATAATGAAGTTAATACCCCGGTTAGGGGTTTGAGTGGTCATGAACGAGAGCAGACCGATCTCACCCACCGGATCCCGGCCGTAGCCGGTCATCACATGCTGTAAATCGTGGATATCTCGCAAGCGGTCTGCCAGCCAAATCTCATCATTAGAAAGCCCGTGATAAATCTCCTCGCGCGAAGCGGTCTCACTGGAAGCAATCAAACCCTCCGCGGAGAGGTTTTCAGCATGAACAAAATCATAGTAGGCACGGCCCACGCTGCCTGCTGGCAAACTTAGCAACCAGGCCCGGTCATTGAGCTTGGCCACGATATCCGGCTTTTGAGCGAGCAGTTCGCGACCACGATCGATGGTCCGCAGTCGCCTCACCGCCGCGCCGAGGCTATCGCCCTTTAACGCCTCGATAATGTGAAAGACCTGAGAGGTATCGTCTGGATTTTTCAGCAGCTCGCGCATGGCACGCCAAGCGGCGATTGGCTTAATCTGGTTTCGTAGCCAGATCCTTTTCAGGCGTTTGATCTCTTTCTTCATAGTGGCACGCATTGATATTGGCATGGCTTGTAAGCGGCGCCCCTCGCTGACCAGTATGCTAACGCCAGCGCGATCCGATCGTCAGGCGACCACTACATACAGAATAGCGGCCACCGTAGCCCCCAATAGAGCATAGGGCAACTGGGTCAGGGCATGTTCATGGGTTCGACACCCCGCACCCTGCGCTGAAAGCATGGTCGAGTCTGAATAAAAGCAGGCGTGGGAGCCAAAACCACTGGCCGAGAACAGCGCCCCCATCACCAGCGGGATACTGACATCAAATGTTTGCGCTAGCGGCAAAGCAATCGGCATGGTGATCGCGATCACGCCCCAGTTAGAGCCCGTGGTAAAGGCCAACACTGAAACCGTTAAGAACACGACAACCGGCAGCAGCGCTGCAGTCATAAAGGGTGACACGGCATCAATCACATAGGGCGTCAGTCCCAGTCGATCATTGGCTTCAACAAAAACAAAGAGTGTGAGTAACATCGCCAAGACCGGCACCATCGACTTAATACCGTCCATGCAGGTATCCAATAATTCTCCCAGCGGCATGACTCGCCATAACGCGTAATACGCAAGCGTGATCAGGATGCCCGCGATCACGCCCCGCAGCAGGTCAATACTCGGAAAGACGGTGAAAAACACCATCGCGATCATGGGAAAGAAAAATACGCTCATTCCGCCACGCGCTGTCTCTTCAACGGCCAGCGCATCGTCTTCAAAGACACCCAGATCACCCGTCGTCTCTGCCTGCTCCTCGGCGCGGCGCATCGCGCCCACGAGTGGAATGACGCCTGTGGCCACCAGCGGGACGATGAGAATTGCCGCCATGGGGTAAAACAAATAGGGGATAGACTCGATAAAGAACGATAGGCCCTGTCCCTCGGGGGCCACGCCATTTTGTTCCAGCAGGCTCGCAAAATAAGCACCCCAGCTCGACAGGGGAATCAGCAGACACAGGGGCGCCGCTGTGGAATCCACCACGTAGGCCAGCATGGCGCGGGAGGTACGAAAGCGGTCTGTCACCGCCTTCATGGTCGCGCCCACGGTCAATGAGTTCAGATAGTCATCCAGAAAGATCACCAATCCAAGACCCCAGGTAGCGAGGAGCCCACCTCGCTTGGTCTCGATACGGCGCATTAATGCCCTGCCAAAGGCATGGGAGCCTCCTCCCTTGACGAGCAGCCCAATAAAACCTCCATACAAGCCGCACACGAGCAAAACCCAGGCCACATCCTCGCTCATCAGCGTAGCCAGCGTGACTTGCGCCATCGCATCGAGAAAGCCGGCTCCCTCCATAATCAAAAAAGCGGTTAATGTACCCGCCAAAACCGACTCGAGCGTGCGGCGACTCCAGATCGCCAACGCCAAAACCAACAGCGTGGGAAGCAGTGTGACAAAACCGTAATCCATCGTGCGGAGTACCTCATTTCACTCATTAGGTTGGGCGGCCCCGGGACTCAAATGAATGCCTTACAACACCACGCAAAGGCTCGAGTTGTGGGGTTTTTACGCTTGGAGGTGTCACGGGCGGGCGTGTAAGGTGTGACGTCTCGTTGACCAGAATACGTGAAGTCGAGTTTGTCGTGTCACTTTCTACGCTGTTACAGAATATTGCGTCTGCCGAACAAGGCCCCAAGACCTGTGCGATATTCGACTTTGACGGGACCATCATCTCCGGCTACTCGGCGACGGCTTTTTTAAAGGATCAAATTGCCCGAGGCGAAATTTCTCCGGCTGACCTAGTTCAACTAACGCAGGCCGCGACGCGCTTTGGGTTGGGATCACTGGGCTTCTCCGCACTCATGACCGTTCACGCCCAGTATTTGGCCGGACGGTCCGAGTCCGAATATATTGCCAACAGCGAGCGCCTGTTCCGCAGGGCCATCGCCAAACTGATTTATCCGGAGGCGCGGCAACTCATTGAGGCACACCGAGCGGCGGGTCACAGTATTGCCATCATCAGCTCAGCCACGCCGTATCAAGTGATGCCCGCAGCAAAAGATCTTGAGATTGAAGACGTCTACGCGACGGATCTTGAGGTCGTCGATGGGCAATTTACCGGGGGCGTGATCAAGCCGACTTGCTTTGGTGTCGGCAAGGTAGACGCAGCAGAACGGTTTGCAGAAAAACGAGACAGCAGCTTGGAAAATTGTTTTTTCTATAGCGACAGCACAGACGATATCGAGCTGTTAGAAGCGGCGAGCCGTCCCGTGGTACTCAACGGTAGTCGCGAACTTCGTTTGATCGCGCGTGACAAAGGCTGGTCAATCGCCGATTTCTCGAGCCGCGGTAACACGTCGACCAGTCAGGTCGTTCGCTCTCTGGCCGCCACCGGCTCTCTGGTGGGAAGTTTTATGATGGGCTTACCACTGTATGCCTTAAGCGGGTCCTCCCGGGACTCCGTTAACTTTTCAATTTCGTTATTTGCCGATACCGCCAGTGCTTTGATCGGTCTTGATCTGGATGTCAGAGGGCGCGAGCACCTTTGGAAACGCCGCCCCGCTATTTTTATGTTCAATCATCAAAGCAACGCGGACATGCTAATCATGGCCAGCCTGGTAAGACGGGACATCGTTGGCGTGGGAAAACGCGAACTCAAAAATTTGCCTGTCATTGGCCCTCTCATGGGCGCTTCCGGCGTTGTGTTTATTGACCGAAGTGATCGCAAAGCAGCGATTGAGACGATGAAACCGCTCGTGCATGCGATGCAGGAAGAGGGGAAAAGTCTTGTGATTGCTCCCGAGGGAACGCGCGCCCCCACTCGCAAGTTAGGCGCCTTCAAAAAAGGCGGCTTTCACGTTGCCATTCAGTCGGGCATCCCAATTGTGCCGGTGGTCATTCACAACTCCGGCGATATCTCGCCCAAAGGGGACCGGATCTTTCGCAGTGGTACGGTGCAGGTAGACGTCTTACCAGCGCTGGATACCACCAGCTGGTCTATCCAGACCATCGACGAACACGTTGCAGCAGTGCGCAATCTATTTCTGCACACCTTAGGGCAACCCGAGCTCACCGTGGCAGAGACAACCGCGTTGCGGCGCGACACTCCAGATGATCTTAAACCCGAGGTCCGTGGGCAGCGCAAAAAAGCGTCTCAGCCCCAATCGACCGCGGAATCCTCAGAAAATAGTGTCAATCTGCGCGGGCGTGCTCGCGGCCGTCGCGCCAACGCTAAGCGTGCGCCGTCGACTACCCCACAAAATGGTGTCGACCACGAGGCTCCGGCCACGAGGCACTGAGTGGAGATGGCCGCCTCGTTGCAGGCTCAGCTCGTCAACAACCCCTGGCCACATAACGCTGCCAACGTCATTTTTTTGCTCGATACCGCGCAGCGCTTCGAACGACAATTACTCCAACAATGGATCGCGCAGCACAACGACCACAACGTTGATAACGCTATCGTGACGCTCGACCTGCGAGATGACCGTAAGACCCCAAACGTTGAGACACTGACTCAAGCATTAGAGCAGCACCCGCAGTCGATCGTGGCGCCGCTCCGAATATCCTGGCTTCAAGCCGAGCGGGCGCCTGACGCCGGGCCGCGATTGCGCGACGTATTACGTGGCAGGGAACGCAGACCACCCGACTGGCTCGCTGATCGTGTGGCTCGCCTGAATCCTGAGCGCCTCCATCTCACCATCGGAGAGCCCGGATCGACCGCGGAGCTTGCTCAGCGTTTTGTAAATAAAACCGGGCTCTCCCCCTTAGCTCAACCCAACGACTTTGCTGTCTTTGTAGTGCGGCAGGCGGCAGTAGTGCTCGATATTGCCGAGCGCCAACTGATCGGCGGTCGCTATAAAGTGCCGCGCTACGTGCGTCAAAGCATTCGCAGCAATCGCACTTTCAAGGCGGGACTGTTGGCCATCGCGAACGATACCGAGCAACCCTCCAAAGCCGTCAGAGCGGAAGCCGGAGAGTACCTGCGGGAAATGATCTCGATTCCCACACGCTTTTGGCTCGATGTGTGGGCCAAGCTCTGCGCGATCTGCCTGGGACTCGGCTACGACAAAACGCTGGAATACGACCCCGCCGACGTGGAGCGCATTCGCGGTATTGTTCGTCAGTATCCGTCAGCGTTGCTGTGGACACACAAAACGTATATCGATGGCTTCGTAGTGCCGAAGATTCTTTTCGACAATGACTTCCCAATGCCGCATTTTTTTGGCGGCGCCAATTTGAATATTCCAATTCTTGGGTTCTTCCTGAGGCGGGCGGGCGGCATTTTTATCCGCCGCAGTTTTCAAGATAACGAGGTCTATAAACTAAGCCTCAAGCAGTACATCGGTTATCTGATGGAGAAACGTTTTCCGATGACGTGGTCCTTTGAAGGTACGCGCTCGCGGCTGGGCAAACTCATGCCCCCGAAGTATGGATTACTGAAGTACGTCCTGGAGGGCGCCCACCACGCCGACTCGAGGGACATTCATATCATTCCCGTCTCCGTCTCCTACGACCTGGTGCGCGATGCAGAAGAGTACGCCCGGGAACAGTCTGGGATGCCAAAAGCGCCTGAATCGGTGGGCTGGATGGTGCGCTATCTCAAGAGTCTTGCTCGCCCGATGGGCCGGATACACGTCGATTTTGGTGAGCCGGTGCGACTCGCTTCGGCACCGGAGCCAAATGATGAACTGGCGATTTCGAAAATTGCCTTCCAGGTGGCGGTAGAGGCGAATCGTGTCACCCCGGCGACTTTCCCTGCGGTGGTATCGACCACCTTGTTGGGCGCGTTTCCGCGGGCCTTAACCGAACCGGAAATTATTTGGGAAGTGTCGGTGATAACCCAGTGGGCGACGACGAGAGAGGTCAGATTATCTCCGGACTTTAATCTGAACTTTGCAGAAGATATGGCCGGCTTACTGGAGAATATGATCGAGGAGGGCATCATCACCCGCTTCGAGGGCGGCCCTGAGACGGTGTACGGAATCGCCGACGGTCAAGCGCCGATTGCCAGTTTCTATCGCAATACGATCGTGCACTTTTTTCTGACCCGCGCCGTCGCAGAGTTAGCGCTACTGTCGGTCAGTGAGCACATCGATGAGGGCGACACTCTGGAACAGTTCTGGAGCGAGGTGCGGGAACTTCGCGACCTGTTCAAGTTTGAGTTCTTCTACCCCGATACACAGATATTCGAAGACCAGATTGATGCCGAGCTGCGCCGCGACGAACCCAATTGGCAAGCGCTACTCGCTGATAGCGCAGACAATGCTCGATTAATCATGAATCGCTTGTCGCCGAAATTGGGCCACGTAGCGCTGACCATTTTTGCTGAGGCGTATAGTCTCGGCACTGACATTCTGATGCGCTACCCGGATGAAGAGGCCATGGATGAGGAGGCCTTCATCGACCGGTGCATGAGCTACGGCAAGCAGGCATACTTACAGCGCAGAATCAGTAGCGAGGCCTCGATTGGAAAGTTGCTCTTTGCCAACGCGTGGAAAATGTTGACAAGCCGTGGACTGGTGGAGTCTNAGCAGGGTCTAGCCGGCCAGGCAGAGGCGCTGAATCGCCTGATCAGACGGCTCGAGGTTATCAGAGCACTCAGCATCGCCGATCGGGGCGCGAGTACGCTTCGAGATGTTGCCCGTGAAACCCTATAAGATCGCCGTACTAGGCGGCGGCTCTTGGGGCACCACCACCGCTTCCGTGATCAGCCGTCAATGTCACGCCGTGCTGTGGGCGCGTGATCCGAAAATGGTCGAAGAGATTAATCAAGCGCACACCAATACCCGATATTTGGGTAACGCTGCGCTACACCACAAGCTCACTGCGTCAACGGACATTCAAGCCACGGTGCATCAAGCCGACGCCGTTTTGATCGCCGTGCCGAGTAGCCATTTTCGCGAGGTGCTAGCGAGCACGCTTCCTGATTTACCCCAGGGCATACCCGTCATCAGTTTGAGCAAAGGGCTCGAAAAGGGTAGCCGGATGCGGATGACTGAAATCATTCGCGACCTGGCGCCCGGGCGTATCGCGGGGGTCCTGACGGGTCCCAATCTCGCTCGCGAAATTGTCGCCGGGCAGGCTGCGGCCAGTGTTTTGGCGCTTGAGGAGCACAAAGCCGCCCTCGCGCTGCAGCCGGTGCTGAATAGCGGCCTTTTCCGCGTCTACACCAATCAGGACGTGATTGGCTGCGAGCTGGGGGGCGTTCTGAAAAACATCATCGCCATTGCAGTCGGCATGGGTGATGGCTTGGGAGCCGGCGATAATACGCGTGCCGCCCTGATTACCCGCGGGCTCGCCGAAATGAGCCGATTGGGCGTTGCTCTGGGGGGTAAAGTCGAGACATTCTCGGGTCTCGCAGGCATGGGAGACATGATCGCCACCTGCACGAGCCCACAAAGTCGGAACCGGCATGTGGGTATGGAGCTGGCGAAAGGCCTATCTATCGAGCACATTATCGACAGCATGCACATGGTCGCGGAGGGCGTGAAAAGCGCGCCGACGGTAATCGAGCTGGCCAAAGAGAAGAATATCAGCTTGCCGATCAGTGAGGACGTCTACCGTGTGATCACCGGAGAGTCGAATGCCCGTGGGGTATATCGTGGCTTGCTCCGTGTCACGGCGGGCGCGGAGTCGGAGCCCGGCTGACGCCTTTGCGGCGCGCTCACACAAGCTGATTGTGAGAAATGCCATGGCGGGAAGAGCCGGTTTTGACTAGTCTTTTTTGAGATGAGAAGACAAAAGGTTCCGGTCATGTATGAGTCTGGAGTACGACGGTTTCTGCAGCGCCTGACGACTGCCTTGGTGCTAGCCGCCATTACCGGATGTGCAACCAGCCCGACCGGTCGGAGTCAGTTCATTTTAATTTCCCCGGACGCGGCGATCATCGAGTCTGAAGCGGCATATTTGGATACCGTGCGACAGCTTGATGATGAAGACAAACTGGTGAACGATCCATTGACCGTGGCGCGAGTGGCCAGAATCACCGGCAGACTTGTGTCCGTGGCGGTTACCGAGTTTCCAGAGAGCGCAGACTGGAAGTGGAGTGTCGCCATTGTCGATGACCCGGAAACGGTCAATGCGTGGTGCATGGCAGGCGGTCGTATGGCCGTCTACACGGGGTTATTTAACCAGCTCGAACTGACCGACGACGAATTTGCTCAAATTATGGGCCATGAAATTTCTCATGCGCTTGCTAACCACACGGCCGAGCGGATGTCTCGCGCCATGGCGACCACGCTGGGTATTGCTGTGATCGGTGCCGCCTCGGATAACAGCGGCGCCGCGATGGCGGGCACGGCCGTTGTCGCCAACTTAGCGCTGACGCTGCCTAACAGTCGCGAGGCNGAAAATGAGGCCGATGTCATNGGCATGGTGTTAGCGACCGAGGCGGGCTTTGATCCCGAGGCCGCGGTAACGCTGTGGCAGAAAATGGGGGATCTCAATGACGAGCGACCCGCCGAGTTTCTGAGCACACACCCGGCACCGGAAAATCGGCAAGCGGCGCTCAACGGTATGATTCCGCAGATGCTAAAAGTGAACCCGAGCCGAACNAAGCCCCCGATTCACCCGGTAACAGTGGTGCGGTAATGCCCCCTGCTAGTCGCGTACCGTATGCAGAAAATGCAGGTGGTCTTCGTACTGGTTAAGAATATCAACGATCACCTGCTCTTCAGACCAGCCCATGACATCGTAATCCTGCCCGCCCTCTGCAAGGTGGACTTCAGCGCGGGAAAAACTGCTCGCAGATTCAGAATCAGGTCGTTCTTTTTTGGCGATTGATTCATCGGGTAGAGAATGGCTCCGCTCACAGACCGCATACACAAAATCGACTTCATCTCCGTGATAAACCTCAAGCCGGGCACCCTGATCGGTATCGTTTGACACCACAGCATCGACACCATGGCCTGACAACTCGGAGACAAAGGTTTGCATGGCCGGCAACACGGTGTTTTTCTGAAACGCACGCACCGCCGAGTCGGCCGGGTATTCAAAGAGATTATTCAGGCGGGCTCTCCATTCCTGAGCCTGCGCCGCTGGCGGCGGCGGGGTCGATACCGCCTGGCGTTTTGCGCCATCAACGGAGATCGCCTTTGCAAACCCCCAAAAAGCACCCAGCAACGCGATTGAAAAAGGCAGCGCACTGGCGATCGTTGCGGCTTGAAGCGCTTGTAAACCGCCTCCCAAAAGCAGCACCGAAGCGGTCACTGCGATGACCAGCGTCCAGATAGAACGCTGTAAGGCGGGCGTATCGTCACGGCCCCGTGCACTCAACATGTTGAGCACCATCGCGCCGCTGTCTGCCGAGGTCACAAAGAAAATCACGATCATGCCGAGACAGATCATGCTCAGAAGCTCGGTCGCCGGTAAAAACTCCAAAAACCGAAACAACCCCACGGCCGGATTATCAAGGATCGCCTCGCCCAGTTCCGATACGCCTTGATTCAGAATCAGCTCAATGCCGCTTCCGCCCAACACTCCTAACCACAGGCAAACAAACAGCGTCGGTACGACAGTTACGCCAATTAAAAACTCTCTGATGGTCCGGCCTCTGGAAATTCGGGCAACAAATATTCCGACAAAAGGTGTCCAGCTGATCCACCAGCCCCAGTAGAAAATCGTCCAGCTTCCCAACCAGTCATTGGGCGCATAAACGTAAAGATCAAAAGTTCTTGGGACGACGCTCGCGATGTAGCCGCCAAAATTCTGCAACGTTCCCGACAGCAAAAGGGCTGTTGGCCCGGCCAGCAGGATCAGCAGCAATAGTGACACTGCCAACACTGTATTAATCTCTGAAAGCCGCTTAATACCCGAATCGAGACCCATGATGACCGAGACAGTCGCGACCGCCATGGTGGCAAAGATCAATATCACTTGAATCCATGTATCGATGGCGACACCGAACAAGTAATTGAGCCCCGTGTTGATCTGCAAAACACCCAGGCCCAAGCTCACCGAGATGCCACAGGTCGTNCAAATGACTGCGAAGACATCCACGGAGGCACCGAGAGGCCCGTGGATACGATCACCGATGAGGGGATAAAAGGCTGAGCGCAACGTGAGCGGCAGGNCGTGGCGATAAGAGAAATAAGCGAGCACCATCGCCACCGCAGCGTAGGTTGCCCAGGCGTTAAAACCCCAGTGTAAGTAGGTCAGCTGGAGGCCATCTGCCGCAGCGGCCATGTCGCCACCCTCGCCTACAGGCGGAGACAAAAAGTGCATCACCGGCTCGGCAACGCCGTAAAACAGGAGCCCGACTCCCACACCCGCGGCAAATAGCATCGAAAACCATGATAAAAAGCCGTAATCCGGCTCCGCATGATCGGGACCTAACTTGATGTCGCCGTAGCGTGACACCGCCAAAACCAGCACCATCACGGCGATGACAGCGATCACCAGCACATAGAACCAGCTGGCTGATTTGACAATAGTGGCCTGCAACGCGGCAAACGTGGCAGCGCCATCGCCGGGCATCGCAACGACCGCAATGACGCCTACGGCCAATAAAATGAGGGCTGGATAGAATACAGCGGGATCGATCGAAAATTCCGGGCGCGAGGAGGGCGTCATAAGTCTCATTATCTTGTTGTCTCAGGTCAGTTTACCCGATAAGCCTTTTTATGCTCGATTAAGCCCTTCTCTAACGCAAAAAGCGGCCCAAAAGGCTTGTTCCGAACAAGCAAGTGGTTTGCAGGTGTCGCGGGTAATAAAGTAGGATTACGGTAACTGTCGAACAATAACGACTTATCCTGCCAATCAAAAAAGGGAATCAGTATGTCTCATCCCCAACGTTTCCAACGCACACCGTTGGCCGCCGCGCTAGGCGTCGCTCTTTTACCGCTTATCGCAAGTCCCGTTCATGCTCAGCTGGAAGAGGTAGTAGTCACCGCCACCAAGCAAGCTGAGAGCCTCCAGGACGTGCCTATTTCTGTTAACGCGCTGTCCGGTGATTCGATGCGTGAGCAAGGGATCATGACTTTTGACGAATATGTCAATTTTCTTCCCAATGTAGTCGATGCCGGTAATGCTCCCGGAATGAGAGAAATCTACATTCGCGGTTCTGCGACCGAGCAAGGCTCCGTCACCGTATCTTCCGCACAGGGATCAGCGCCAGGTGTGGCACTTTATCTCGACGAGACNCCNGTCTCNTTCGGNGGACGAAACCTNGATGTCTANGCAGCNGACTTNGAGCGCATNGANGTGCTNGCNGGNCCNCANGGNACCNTATTNGGCGCNAGCTCNCAGGCNGGCAACATGCGCATGATCACCAACAAACCGGTTATCGGCGAGATGCAGGGCCGGGTGGATGTCGGCATGTCGTCGACTCATGGCGGCGATACCAGCAGCAACGTAGAAGGCATGATCAACATGCCTATCGGTGACAATTTGGCTATTCGCGCAGTGGGCTATAGCAATCGGCAAGGCGGATGGATCGACAATACCGCTTCAACCTTTACCCCGTCAGGGCCCGTTATCGACCGTAACTCTATCGGTTACGGCCCCTACTTTAGAAATTTCCCTGACACCGTTATCAGTAGCGTCAGCAACACAGAAGAGGTCAAGGACGACTGGAACGAAGCGACCTATAATGGCTTTCGAGTAGGGGTTAAATGGGACGTTTCTGACGATTGGAGCATGCTGGTTCAGCACTCCTCGCAGAAACTCGATGTAGAGGGCTCATTCCTCATCGACCCCAGCTTGGGCGATGACAAGTCGGCCAAGTATCAACCAGAAAGTAACGTCGATGAATTCGACTTAACCACGTTGACCATAGAAGGCCGTGTTGCCGGTCTCGATATCGTCTATGCCGGTGGCTACCTAGACCGAGAGATTGATTCACTGATCGACTACACCCACTACAACAACGGTGGCGGCTACATTACTTATTATCTGTGTAGCGGCAACATCTACGCTGATCCGGGCCCCTCGAACCAAAACACTTGCTTCGATCCCCGAAAAGCATATTCAGATACCACCACCAACGAGCGCACCACGCACGAGCTGAGAATCAGCACGGATCCTGATCGCCGCTGGCGTGTGATGGCTGGGGTGTACTTCAGCGATGTCGAAACTAAAACGTTGGGTGAATTCCAATATTATTCCTCCGGTGACGCCTTCAGCGACTTCCAAGTTCAGTACTACGGTGCTGCCGCTCAGTCGCCCTATCAGCTGGCGAATGAGACGATCCCAGGGGTAGCGGGGACCAATCAAGTCGGTCCCACCGGGCCACTGACCACCTTCTATAACGACTACACGCGGACCGAAGAGGAGCTCGCCTTTTCGGCCAGATCGCTTTCGATATTACCGATAACCTCACTGCCACTCTTGGCGCGCGAAAATATGATCTCGAGACACAATTGCAAGGTGCATCGAACTTCTCATTCGGGTGCCGTTATGGCGGTAATGGTGGCGGCGGCGCAGCAGACGGGGTCTGTAACAGCCACCGCTTCAGTAACAGTCCAACAGATCGCTTTACAGCACTGGGCGCCTACAATGCAGGTAGCCTCTCTGATGAGCAGTTCCTAAGCCTTCTCAACTACCCAGGGGCAGCAGGAACTTATGGCGGTAGCGCCAAGGAGATGTTCAGAGGCGGCGGCAGTAATGCAGCAACGCTGCAAGCGATTAAAGAAGGGCGCCTTGATATCTCCAGCATCAACAGTAGCGGTGTCACCGAAGAGGACGACACCATCATTCGATTCTCTCTGGATTGGAGAATCAATGACGACATCATGGTTTACGGGATTTATTCAGAAGGATATCGACCCGCGGCCCAAAACCGGAACGCAGGACAATTAGCGAGCAACCAATCCGGTATCTATGAAGGCTACGTGGTGCCCGCAGTGGCGACGACAGATGAGCTGGAGAACATGGAGTTGGGGATTAAGTCAGAGCTTTTCGACAACACTCTGCGACTCAATGCCAGTATTTATAGCACCGAGATCACCGATCTGCAGGTCGCTCGCTTTGATCCCTCTAACGTTGCGTTTTTGGTCTTCCTAGAGAACGTCGGTGACGCTGAAACGCGCGGTTTGGACGTTGACTTTATGTGGGCGGTCACTGGTCGACTAACTCTATCCGGTGCAGCAAGCATTCTCGATACAGAGTTAACGGCTATCAACGAACAGTTGCAAGGAGTCAGTGTTCCTAAGGGATCTGAGTTGCCACTGGCGCCCAGCTTCTCCGGCAACATCCGCGCGCGCTACGACTTTGACATCATGAACGGCAATGCCTGGGTAAATGCCGCATTGGTTTACCGTGGTGAGACCGTCACCGGCATCGTGGGAAGTGCCGAGTTTATGACCGACACGCACAATCTCGCGTATGGCAACGACCCGGGTGTCAGCATTCAGAACGAGGGAGGCACTTTTGGCACGGTAGAAACGTCAAATGGCAGCATTCCCTCCAACTCGCGCTACGTGAATGATGCAGCGACCACGCTGAATTTAGGTTTGGGCTATGCTCGAGACAACTGGACTGCAGAGGTCTTTGTTAACAACGTCACCTCAGAAGAAGGGTACGTCGTGCAGACTGCTGGTAAATTCACCCCTGAATCCAGCATGATGCGACCACGCACGTTGGGCTTACGTTTCGGGTATTCTTTCTAAGAAAGCCTGCCGCAACAAGCAAAGGGCGATCACCTGATCGCCCTTTTTTTTGGGACACAATTTGATGACTGACCCTCGCGCCCCGTCGCCTGAACTCGAAACCATACAAACAAAGCTTGCCAATGGTGCGCTAGATGAGGCGGGCACCTTGATTGATAAGCTGCTGGTGGAGTTTGCAAGCGACCCTAATCTCGCCTACCTGAGTGCACTGCGTTATCGACTCAGTGGTAACGCTCCCAAGGCGCTTCAAACGCTCACTGACCTCACCACGCGTTTCCCCGATATGGCCCGGGCGCATCAGGAAATGGCCCTCAATTGCCTCAGTATCAATTTACCTCAAAAAGCTCTGGAGGCAGCCGAAGCAGCAGTAGCGTTAGACGGGTCATTGCTCGCGTCTTGGGAGTTGCTCGCGCCACTGCATCAGCGTTTCGCCCCCGAGAAAAAAGGCATCACCGAGCAGCAGATCGCCTTTCTCAAGTCGTTACCGCAGGAGCTGAGAACGGTGATGAGCTACTTGTCACAAAATCAACTCAACGATGCGGAGCGTTTGTGTAAGTACTTTTTACGAGATAACAAAACTCACGCGGAAGGCATGCGATTGCTCTCAGAGGTGCTGACACGAAAAAATATATTGGACGAGGCGCAATTCTTATTAGAGACACTGCACCAGCTCGAACCTGACAATGTGGCTGCCGCCATTCAACTCTTCCACGTCATGATGCGGCGGCAGCGCTTTCATTCTGCCTATGACCTGGCAGCCGCGTTGTGGCAGCAACAGCCGCAGGATGATGATCAAATTAAAAAGGCCTACGCAGCGGCTTGTTTTGCGGTCGGGCAAACGGAAGAGGCTGAGCAGCTGTATCAGCAACTTCGCCAAACTCACCCCCGAGACCATCATATCCCTATCAGTCAAGGTCACATCTATAACTCGAATGGGGACAAAGCCGCGGCCATTGCTGCATTTCAAGAGAGCTCAGCCATCAAGCCGGACCATGGTGACGCCTACTGGAGCCTCGCCAATACCAAATCCTATCGGTTTGACGACACACAAATAGCTCAAATGAAAGCACTAGAGCAATCTGCGGCCGTTGGTTCGGTAGACCGCATTCAAATTTGCTTTGCGCTGGGGAAAGCGCTGGAGGACGGCGAGCAGTTCGACGCGGCGTTTGAATATTATGCTCGCGGCAATGCCCTGAAACTGCCTACTACGCACTTCAATCCTACACAGTTGTCTAAGCGCGTCACGGCACAGATAGACGTCTGCACTCAGGAACTCTTTGAGCGCCTTGGAGCCACCGGAACGGATGCGCCAGATCCTATTTTTATTGTCGGTCTCCCCAGGGCAGGATCCACGCTGCTTGAGCAAATCTTGGCGTCGCATTCTCAGGTCGATGGCACCATGGAGCTCCACAACATTCTAGATCTCGCTAAGCGACTGCGAGGCCGAGACGAGGCAGGCGCAACCGAGCCTCGCTATCCCAAAATACTGGGAGAACTCGACACGCCGCTCTTCACTCAGTTCGGAGAGCAATTCATAGAGCAAACACGTGTTTATCGCGGTGATGCGCCGTTCTTCATAGACAAGATGCCGAATAATTTTTTCCATATCGGTCTAATCAAACTCATTCTCCCTAATGCCAAAATTATCGATGCGCGACGTCACCCCATGTCCTGCTGCTTCAGTGGCTACAAGCAACTCTGGGGCGAGGGACAGGAATTTTCTTACGGATTGACTGAGATCGGCAGCTATTACAAGCAATACACTCAGCTGATGGCGCATTGGGATGCCGTCCTTCCTAATTTCGTTTTACGGGTTCACCACGAGGACGTGGTAGATGATCTTGAGGGTCAAGTAAAACGCGTTCTCGCATTCTGCGGACTACCTTTTGAAGAGGCCTGCTTGAATTTTCATCAGACGGAACGAACGATCAGAACACCGAGCGCGGAGCAGGTCAGGCAGCCCATCTATCGCTCTGGGCTAGATCAGTGGCGACACTTTGAGCATCATCTGGGGCCACTTAAATCCGCATTAGGCGATGAAATACTGTCAACGTATGGCGTGACCTAAGCCGCATGATTTTTTCCCAGTCTAAGCAGTTTGTGTTCTTTGCCGTTCCCAAAACAGGCACTCACGCGATACGGGAGGTATTTCGGCCCCATCTGGGTGCCGAGGACTGGGAACAACAACTGCGTTACGGTCAACAATTGTCGCCGCTACCCGAAATCGCTGCCATTAACCATGGACATGTGGCGTATCGACAGCTGGCGGAGGTGATCTCCGAAGAGACCCTAGCGCAGTACTTTACCTTTGCCTTCGTGCGGCACCCCTTCGATCGGTTTGTCTCAGTCTGCGCCTTTTTAGCGCGCAGTGACCCCACTTACCAAGACGACCCGACGGCGTGGATGAAGCGAGCACTCACTCGCGCACCCTTTCGTAAACGGGTTCTGGTCACCACCCAAAGCGCCTTGCTCACCTGTGAACACTCAGGCTCACTAAAGCTGGACTTTGTCGGTCGCTATGAGTCGCTGCAGGACGACTGTGATCATGTCTGTCGGGCTTTGTCGCTACCTGTAGTAACGCTGTCGCGTAAAAATAGTTCAGAGCACCGGCAACATCATGAGGTCCTAGATGGGGAGTTGAGAGCAGTGCTGACGGAGATGTACGCCGACGACTTTGAGGGATTCAGCTACGACCCGTAGCAAACTCTGTGGCACGTCGTGGCTGCAAAGCGGCCCCTAGAATACGCTGCAAAATAATAGGGTTGATCCCGACGCCGTTCGACTGCGTCACCAACACCCTTGGATTTTCTTTTAGCGCTGACCGCGTCCGTTGCAAGAGTCCCTGATAACCCGCGATGCCCTCGGGGGTCAGTCCATACAGAGACCATTGCCTGCGCCAATCGTGCACCAAATCAAACAAGACATCGTGATAATACTCGAGCATGTCCGCGTCGTTCGCCTTATTGGCGCGACAATCATCGAGTAGCTCAGCCACCATGGCAGACATTTCGCCCGGCGCCATAACGGGTGCAAAAGGAAACCGTTCGGTCGTCAACTCAGGATTTAGATCAGGTTCAAAGGGCTTTGACTGAGGGCCGCTTGAAGCTTCCCCTCGTTGTACCCGACGAACCATGTGCCAAAAAGCGGCGGAGCCAGCGAGATCAATCACCAGATGAATGCGCTCGTTAGCGCTCCCATTGATCACGCGATGCCTTCGCCATGAGTCAAATAACCACGCCTCACCCGCCGCCATATGGACTTCGTCTGCCCCACAAAAAAAGCGCACGGTGGGCTCAGTAATAATCGGTACATGAATTCGCACGCGGCTGTACCAGTGATAGTTAAAGTCGACGTGCTCTTGAACCACGGCACCGGGTGCCAGCCGCATGAGTCGACTACGTGCCACGACTTCATTAAAGCTTGCGACCACCTGAAGCAAGTAGGGCGCATCAAGTAGGTAGGAGGTGGGCGCCATCTGGCCATCGAAGCCATCCTTTAACTCGCCGTTAATGGAAACCAGCGGTACCGCACTGTTGCCCTCCAGCCCAGACGGGTGAGGCAACCACGCTGCCTCTGCTAAGGCTTGCACCTCTTCGCCGAGGCGAGCGGCATCGAACTGGAAGGGTAGCCGTAAGAAAGGTCGATCTAACTCCAAATTACCCTCCTTAGTGCTGAGTTTTAACCCACTCTAATATGGATGAGAAATCTCTTTCGCCGTTGCCCTGAGTCTGGTGAGCAGAGAAACTGGCCATGGCCTGCTTCCCCATTTGATTATCTAATTTACAGCTCTCGGCGACCTCGCACGCCAAACCAAGATCTTTCACCATGAGATCAACCATAAATCCGGGTCGGTATTGGTTGCTCGAGGGAACACCTTCCATAACATCTGGCCATGGATTGTAAACCTGCAGCGACCAATTATTGCCCGAACTGGCCTTCATGATATTCGACAGTACTGCTGGATCGAGTCCATGTGCCTCGCCCATCGCCAGCGCCTCACAGGTGCCGATCATATGGATTGCCAGAAGCATATTGTTTGCCGCTTTTGCGACCTGACCAGCACCCGCTGGACCAGCGTGAAAAATCTTTTCGGCGCTGCCCATGCCACCCAATATCACCCTTGCTCGTTCGAATGCGGACTGGCTACCACCGCACATAAACGCCAGCGTCCCGGCTGTCGCGGCGGCCACGCCACCAGAAACCGGGGTATCCATGAAGTCGATCCCTCGCTCAGCGGCAGCTTCGCCGACTTCACGGGCCGTGGTGGCATCGATCGTGCTCGCGTCCAGAATCAACGTCTCTTTTCGCACCTGCGCCAGCAACCCAGCCTCACCCAAAAACGTACTCGCGACATGCTTTCCTGCCGGCAACATACTGATGATGACGTCGGCATCTGACACGGCCTCCAGCGCTGATGTGGCGACTGAAGCGCCCTCTGTGGCAAGTGCAGCGCACGCTTCAGCGACCAAGTCGAAGACAGTAAGTGTGTGCCCCGCAGCAATCAAATTTTTGGCCATTGGCCCGCCCATATTGCCCAGACCCAGAAATGCAACGTTGGCCATGATTTACTCCGGTAATCCGAGCGCCGGCATAGCGGGCGGCGCCTTAAAGAAAGTGTCGACCACCTCGATCGGCACTGAGGCAAGGTCTGCATAAGTCCACGAGGGGGAGCGGTCTTTATCAACTAACAGCGCCCGAACACCCTCTGCGAACTCGGGATGCCGCATAATGTTACAACCCAGCACGAGCTCCGACTCAAAGACCGCTTCTAAGCTGGCCTCCCGCGTTTGGTTTAACTGACGGAAAATCCAGGTCGCCGCCAAGGGCGAGCCATGGGCAAAGCCATCCTGCGCTTTGACCAGCCATTTATCTTCGCCCTGCCAGTTCCTCACGCGATCATGAATGATGGTGAGATCATCGCCCGCCATCCACTCGTTGATGGTATCAATGTGAGGCTCAATCTGCGCATCGGGCGGCTCTATGCTCGCCGTCATGCCAGCGAGTAACGAACCGACCAGCTCATGGTTAGTGGCCGCATCACCAGACCACGCCTGCGCGGTCAAGCCGCCGAGCAAGTCAGCCCTTTGAACATTGCCGAGGAAGTGAGTACCCAGCCCGCAGTACAGCGCATCACTAGCATTAATATGAGAGGACGTGAGTGCCAAAAAGCGGCCGACCTGGCCTGGCATACGATTCAGGAACCAACTACCCCCTACGTCAGGAAACAACGCAATCGTGATCTCAGGCATACCAATGCGGGTCCGCTCACTGACTACGCGATAGCGACACCCCGCGAGAATACCGAGACCTCCGCCCATCACCACGCCGTGACCCCAGCAAATCAAGGGCTTGGTATAAGTATGCAGCAAGTAGTTCATCCGGTACTCGCGGGCAAAAAACTGCTCGGCGTACTCACAGGGGCCACCTGGCGTTTCGACGCAAGAATTACGAAGGGCCTGTACATCGCCACCCGCACAAAATGCCTTCTCGCCTGCACCATCGATGACGACGGCCACCACATTGGCGTCGTCAGCCCACGCCTCGAGACGGTCAGTGATCACGTCTACCATTTCGCGGGTCAGCGAGTTCAGCGTTTTCTCGACATTAAGCGTCAGCTGCCCAATCACCCGGTCTCCCGCCGGGTGCTCGGTCACCAGCACACTAGCCGTCATTGATTTTTCCAATCAGGTTCGCGCTTCTCGAGGAACGCGTTAGTGCCCTCGTGCTGATCTTGCGTTGAGAACAACGACACGAACTCATCACGCTCTGCGACCAGCCCATCAGCAATAGCAATATTGCGTGCAGAGTGAATCAACCGCTTACAGGCCGCTATGGATGAAGGCGACTGATTGCCAACTTTGGCTGCCAACGCAGTCGCCGCCGCCAGCGACTCACCGGTGGGCACCACTTCCTCCACGAGTCCGAGCGTCAATGCCTGCTGCGCGCCGATGCGCTCTCCGCACAAGATCATTCGCTTGGCCCAACCTTCTCCCACCAATTGGGTCAGTCGTTGCGTACCGCCTGCACACGGCAAAAGGCCCACCCGCGCTTCGGGCAGTGCCAGGGCGGCCTGCTCTTCGGCAATACGGATATCGCAGGCCAACGCCACTTCCAAGCCACCACCCATCGCAAACCCATTAATCGCGGCAATCGACACGCCGCGAAAATCAGCGAGCGTTTCAAACGCGTCGCCAAAGGCCTCGCCCACTGCGCGCGCCACGTCGGCATCACTCGAGGCAAACTGATTCAAATCTGCGCCCGCGGAGAAAAATTTCTCGCCCGCGCCGGTAAAAACCAACGCATAAACGGCTGGATCTGCATTCAACGCCTCAACCACGGCCTTAAGCGCCGGCAAGCTCTCGCGGTCCCAGGTATTAGCGGAAGGATTATCGATGATGACCGTCGCAATGTTGCCGTCGATCGAGACTTTGATTTTTTCAGATGGGCTGATACTCATTGAATTACCTCCATAGCGCCGTCCATCAGCAATTTACGGCCAACGATAACGCGCATAATTTCATTCGTGCCTTCGAGAATTTGATGTACCCGCGTATCACGCACGTAGCGCTCCATCGGATACTCCTTAATGTAGCCATAACCACCCAGCAACTGCAGAGCATCATTGCAGACCGTAAAGCCCACATCCGTAGCAAAGCGCTTGGCCATCGCGCAATACGTGGTGGCCTGCGGATCCTGGTTATCTAACTTGCTGGCAGCCAGCCGGATCATTTGTCGTGCGGCAACCAACTCGGTCAGCATATCTGCCAGCTTGAACTGAGTGTTTTGGAAGTCAGCAATCGGGGTATCAAACTGTTTACGCTCCTGCACATAAGCGGCGGCGTCCTGAATCGCTTTCTGCGCGGTTCCCACGGAACAGGTGGCAATATTAATGCGCCCCCCATCAAGACCCTCCATGGCGATGGCGAAGCCCTGACCCTCCTCACCGAGACGCTGCGACACGGGCACCCGAACATTGTCGAAGGTAATCATGCGGGTAGGCTGCGCGTTCCAGCCCATCTTGTGCTCTTTTTTACCGTACTGAACGCCCTCGGCATCCGCCGGAATCATCAACGCCGTAATACCTTTCGGCCCGACATCACCCGTACGGGTCATCACAACCAGCACCTCAGTCTCACCCGCACCAGAAATAAACACCTTACTTCCGTTGACTAGGTAGGCGTCTCCTTCGAGCTTTGCGCTGGTGCGTAAACTGCCGGCATCTGATCCCGCTCCGGGTTCGGTCAGGCAGTAGGACGCCAGTTTTTCACCCATCACCAAATCGGGGCACCACTCATCGACGATGGCCTGCTGGCAGTACTTGCCGATCATGGCAGTCGCCATATTATGGATAGTAAGAAATGCCGCCGTCGTCGTGCAGCCCTTCGCGAGCTCTTCCACAATAAGGCTGGCGTCCAGTCTTCCCATGCCCAACCCTCCGGCAGCCTCGGGCGTATACATACCCATGAAGCCCAATTCACCGGCAGCGCGCAGCGCTTCTTTGGCAAAGACAGAATCAGCATCCCATTGAGCTGCATGCGGGGCCAGCTCGTTCTCCGAGAATGCTTTGGCACTGGCGATGTACGCCTGCTGATCGTCGTTCAGTTCAAAATCCAATCTGGGTTCTCCACTACTGCGTTGCCCACGCCGGTACTCCGCTAGCCCGCCAGTATAAACCGATTCGGCTCACGCCCACCCTCCGAGCGCCCAATTAGAATCGATTACAAGGCGCACCAATACTACGTTTTAAGGGCGTACTTCGCTGGCAGTCTGTCGTCACGCAGTTTACCCTGTTGTCTCGATTTTTTTGATGGTTGGGGGAAGCACAGCAATGTCTCAGGACAATGGTGACGCCAAGGCATTTATTGCCGATCTTGTGGCGCGGTCACGTGCCGCACAGAAGCAGATTGAATACTATTCTCAGGAGCAGGTGGATGCGCTGATTCGCGCCATGGTCTGGTCTGTGGCAAGGCCCGGTGTGGCAGAAGAGATCGCCCAATTCACCGTCGATGAGACCCAGCTGGGGAACTACGACGGCAAGTTCCTGAAAATACAACGTAAAACTCGCGCTACGCTGCTCGATATTATCCACGACAAGTCAGTCGGCGTGATTGAGGAATACCCTGAGCGGAACATTCGTGTGCTCGCCAAGCCGCTGGGTGTGATCGGCGCACTGGCGCCATCGACCAACCCGGAGGCGACGCCCGTTATTAAGGGCATCCATGCGGTGAAGGGGAGAAACTCCATCATCGTCGCGCCGCACCCTAGAGCGAAACTCACTAACAAAAAAATCTGTGACCTCATGCGCGCCGCGCTCAAAAAAATGGGCGCGCCGGAAGATTTGGTGATTGGCATTGAAACGCCNAGCCTGGAGTCAACAAACGAGCTCATGCGCCAGTGCGACTTGGTACTCGCCACCGGCGGGGGCGCCATGGTCAGCGCCGCCTATTCGAGTGGGACCCCCGCGCTGGGTGTCGGTGTGGGTAATGCCGTTATTACCGTTGACGACACTGCAGATCTTGACGCGGCAGCAGAAAAAATCCGCCTGTCGAAAACGCTGGATCTGGCGGCCTCCTGCTCCTCTGATAATTCCGTTGTATTGCTCGATGGTATTTACGAGCCCATGCTCGAAAAACTGAAAGCGCAAGGTGGCTATCTTTGTAACGAGGAGGAAAAAACTGCACTGCGCAATACGTTGTGGGATGAGGAACTCCATCTGAATACGGCCATTGTTGCGCAGCCGCCAGAAAAAATTGCTCAAATGGCTGGCTTAAATATCCCTGAAGAGACCCAGTTTTTTATTGTGCCAGAGGCCGGTTGGGGCCCCGAGCATCCGTTTTCAGGAGAGAAGCTCTCGGTCATTATGGCGCTCTACCGCGCCCGAGATATTGATCACGCCATCGAGCTCACCCAGAACATTCAGGCCTATCAAGGTCAGGGTCACAGCTGCGGTATTTACTCAGGAAGCGACGAAAATATCATGAAGCTCGCGGCGAATACCTACACCTCGCGGGTGATGGTCAATCAACCACAGTCGGCCTCTAATAGCGGTAACGTTTGGAATGGCATGCGCCAAACATTCTCGTTGGGATGTGGTTCATGGGGTGGCAACGGCACCAATAACAACATCACCTGGCGAGACCTGATCAACGAAACCTGGGTCTCAATGCCGCTGGCCGAGCATAAAGTGATCCCCTCGGACGAAGAGCTGTTTGGAAACGTGATTGCCCAACTGGGATGAGGTGAGCCGATGCCAGAACAAGGCCCGCGGATAACCGGGTGACTGATTCCGACACTCCGGATTTGATGGACCCTGAAGTCCAGCAGTGTCCTTATGATTTCTATAAGGCACTGCGCGCGTCTGCGCCGCTTTACCAAATGCCCTCGACAGGCTTTCACCTGGTCAGCAGCTATCAGCTCGCTCGCGAGGTGATCCGAGCTCCGGATCAGTACCTCAGCAGCGTGAGCCCGATGGCCCTCGCCGATGACGGCGTCCCTCAGGAGATACTCGAGATTTATGAGGCTCATGGCTGGGTGCCACTGGCCTCCTGCTCCACGTCGGACCCTCCGCAGCATACCCGAGTCCGCGGTTTTCTCGAGAAACTCTTTACCGCAGAGAGAGTGAGGGCTGTCACGCCGACTATCGACGCCATTGCGGAGTCGTTGCTGGATGAATTGGCGGGCAAGTCGCAAGTAGAGTTCATTCAAGACTTTGCTCACCCACTGCCGATGATGGTCATCGCAGATCTTCTGGGTGTGCCACGCTCAGATATCGGACAATTCGCAATCTGGTCTGACGCCATTGTCGAGCCCTTCAGCATGATGGCCTCCAAGGAGAGGCGGATTGAATGTGCCCGTCTGGTGGTCGAGATGCAGGCCTACTTTGCGGAAATGGTGGCGGAGCGCCAGAAGAAACCCCGGGATGACCTGATTAGCGAGGCCATTTCCTATCGGGACCAAGAAGGTAATTCCTTCACCATGCAGGAACTGATGACCATTATCACTATTGACCTGCTGGCCTCTGGCAACGAGACCACGACCGCAGCGATTGGTTCGGGTATGAAGTTGCTGATTGAGGATAACGATGCGTTGCAAGAAGTCACCGCAGACCCTGATCTAATACCTGCACTTGCCGAGGAAATTCTGCGGCTGGAATCACCGGCGCAGGGAATGTTCCGGCGCTGCGCGAAGCCCAGCGATCTGAGCGGTAAAGGGCTGCGAGAGGGTGACCTGCTTAATATTCGCTTTGGTGCAGCAAATCGGGACGAGCGGCAGTTCCCGGACCCCGACCGGATCGACCTTCATCGTGCTAAACCCGGCAGCCATCTGGCCTTTGGAATGGGCAGGCATGTCTGCGTAGGTGCCGCTCTGGCGCGCCAAGAGATCATTAGCGCTTTTCGCGCAGTGACGCGTCGTTATGGTGAGTTCCAGCTGGTGCCAGAGCATCCTGCGCCGACTTATCAGCCCAGCCTCTTCGGACGCAACTTACTCTCGCTGCATATCGGCTGGAAAACGAGAGCATAAGTAGCGACGTCGCCCCTCGCGCTCTAGAATAAGAGCGAATGCCGACGTACCCGTAAAATATTCGAATAAAGGAAGATCCATGAGCCGCATTAGCTTTGTGCCCACCTCTGAATGGCCTGACGACCTCCGAACCTTTGTCGCCGCCGACAGCGCCACTGAACTCGAATTAGGTATCACACGCATGCTCGCTCACGCGCCTGACTTGGCCATGGGACCCATCAGTTTCGGGGCAGCCATGGTGAAAAACCGAACACTTCCTGAACGCTTGATTGAGCTCCTGCGACTGCGCGTTGCTTTCCACAACCAATGCCGAAGTTGCATGGCGATTCGTTACCGCGCCGCCAGTGCAGATGTCAGTGAATCGGATGTTTGTAGCCTTGAGCAGCCGCGGGAAGCAGAGACGCTGGATGACCGCGAGCGACTCGCCGTTGAACTGGGCGATCGCTTCGCCTGTGACCATTTATCGATCGACGAAGCATTTTTCGACTCGCTGAAGGCCCTTTTTTCTGAGGCCGAAGTAATGGAACTGCTCATGCATTGCGCCTTGTATGTGGGCGTGGGTCGACTAGCCGCCGTGCTGGATATGACGGAAGAGCTTCCGCAAGGCTTTGATCTGCCNTTTAGCGCTGATCACAGTGTGTCACCCACATCGGGCGAACCCGTGGTGGTCAGGTGAGCCGACTTATGAAACAACGCACTCGCGCGCCTGGCGCTTCAAGCGAGTCGAACGGAATGTTCATTGTGGTACCGACACGATGCCGAAACCCCCACCACCTCGTTTGGGCTCTGTTGAGCCTCTTCTGGATGCCGGTGCCAATCACAGCGGAACCTCATCACGCATGGTCGTTACCAGGTGGCGACGCCGGGGGTGGACACTTCAGTCAGGCCACCCAGATCACGCCAGAGAATGTGAGTGAACTGGAGATCGCTTGGACCCATCGCTCAGGTGATTTTCGACAGGGCGAAAACTTTATTGGCGGCCTGACTGGAGAAGCCCCGCTCCAGTCCTCGTGGCAAGCAACACCGGTTTTGATCGATGACCATCTGTACCTTTGCACGCCCTTCAATCGCATTCTCGCGATTCATGCCGAGACGGGCGCTGAGCGGTGGTCCTACGCCCCTGACATTGATCTAGAGGGCTTCCCTATGCCCCGGTGCCGCGGCGTCACACAATGGACTGATACCCGCTTGCCCGAAGGCGAGCCCTGTCACCACGTGGTCATCGCGCCATTGATGGACGCTCGTGTCATCGGCTTGGATGCCGATAGCGGTAAAGTATGCCCTTTCGGGAAAGAGCATGAGCTCGATCTTAGTGAGGGCCTTGGCCCTTACGAGACGGGCTTCTATATGCTCAACACGCCGCCGGCGATCACCGGAAACACCCTCATCACCGGGGGATCTGTTGCAGACAATATTACGGTCGCGGTGCCGAGCGGTGTTATCCGCGCCTATGATCTGAGCAGCGGAAAGCTGCTGTGGGCATGGGAACCCGTCATCGCAGTGAGCGAATCCGACAAAAGTGCTTCGAAAGCAGAAGACAATCCTGCCGATACGCCACGCTATCAACAGGGCACGACCAATTCCTGGTCCTATCTGTCGGTAGATCCGGAACTGGGTCTTGTCTATGTGCCGACGGGTAACACGTCGCCGGATTATTACGGGGGGCACCGAGGCAATCTTGACCACTACTCCAGTTCGGTCGTCGCGCTATCGATTGAGACCGGAGAAGTCGTCTGGCACTTCCAAACGGTGCACCATGATATATGGGATTTTGATGTGCCCTCGCAACCTACGCTCTTTGAAACCGATATCGACGGGCGAGCCGTCAAGGGCTTGGCGCAGACCACCAAACAAGGTTACGTATTTTTGCTTGATCGGCAGACCGGCGAACCCCTTTTTCCCGTAGAGGAGGTGCCCATGCCTCAGGGCGCGGCGCTCGGAGATTACACAGCGCCCACTCAACCGGTACCCGTTAAACCCCGTTCGCTGCTGGATCTACCCGGCGAGCGTGACCCCATTTGGGGACTCGTGCCCTGGGATAAATGGACCTGCAAGGATACCCTCTCCTCGTTGCGCTACGAGGGCCCCTTCACGCCCCCTGCACTGGAGGGCGCTCTTCATATACCCAGCGCATTTGGAGGCCAGAACTGGGGCGGGCCGGCTATTGACCCAGGCCGCCACAAACTGGTCGTCAACACGCTTCACATGGGTACAGTAGTGCAACTGATCCCCCGTGATCAATGTGATGGCGAGGGTCCTGAGCCAGTAGCCGACGGCCCCTTTTTACTTGAGCCCTCTGAGGGCACCCCNTATTGCAANCGNCGCTGGTTGGGATTTGTCTCGCCACTAGGGGTTCCCTGCACGCCGCCACCTTGGGGCACGCTCGCTGGAATTGATCTGCGAACCGGCAACGTCGACTGGCAGGTGCCCCTTGGGACCACGCGCGATATGGCCCTCTGGCCATTCTGGTACATTCAGGGCTCTCCTAATTTAGGTGGCCCAGTCAGCACAGCCAGCGGCCTGACCTTTATCGGCGCCACCACGGATCACTTCCTCAGAGCCTTTGATACCGACACGGGGGAAGAGCTCTGGAAAGGGCGTTTACCCACCTCNGGNCACGGNCTNCCNNTTACCTATCAACTCACCGAGGNNGGCACGCAATATGTCGTNATTGCNGCNGGNGGCCACGCCGCGATGGGAACGCCNCCCGGCGATTANCTGATTGCCTTNANGCTNCCNGAAGNGTCTTGANAGGAACGCNATGAATACTGCNATCACCACAACNNCNGCCGGAGACATCCTCGCCAATGTCAACGAGCTNGATTGGCTTGATGTTGGGGGCGGAACNCAATTCAAGGTGCTCCGCATCTGCGAAAAAACCGGCCAGTGGGCGCTGTATGTTCACATGGATCCCGGCGCGCACTTTCAGGCTCACCGACACGAGGGCACCGGGCAGTTCTTCATTCTCAGTGGCGAGTTAATCTATGACGTAGGCTCTGCGCCAGCCGGTACCTATGGTTTTGAACCTGTATTTGCAGAGCACCGCCATGCGCACTGCCTCGTGGAGACCGAAATGCTGTTTCTAGGTGACGGCGCCGTAACCTACTTCACCCCNGAGGGGGAAATCGACTACGTTTTTAACGCCATGTCTCTGAAAGCGGCACAGGAGGGTGCTGCACAATTAAACATAGCCGGTGACAACTAGCGTGAGACAATTTCGCGATCAGTGGCTCTCGAGTCGGGACACTATCACCTTGAGGAAAGCCGCTGCCTGAGCGCCATTAACGACCCGGTGATCGCTGCCCAACGTCAATGTCATNANGGAGCGCGCCACCACTTCATCGGCCTCATTGAATACNGGTATTCGGCGAACTGCGCCCACCGACAACACCATGATTTGCGGTGGCGTGACCATTGCCGTGAAGGCCGTTACACCGTACATGCCCAGATTGCTGACCGTAATGGCGGCCGGCACCTGATCGGCGGGCGTCATCTGACCCGCACGCGCCCGGGNAATCCGCTCCCGAGCATCCAGGGCAAGCTCATTTAAGCTGGCATCACTCGGCGTCTGCACCACCGGGGCCATCACAACATTGCCCTCGGTGGCGACGGCGATTGCCACAGGCTGGCCCGTGACGGTCGTCGTCCGGTCACCATCAAAGGTCTGGTTTAATTCAGGGTGCACGGTCAGCGCTTGCTGCACCGCGGCGATGATCACATCATTTACCGATGCATCGTCCGATAACAAAGCGAGAGCACGCTCTACGTGGGCATTCATCGTCACGTGATACAGCGGCAGCGTGGATTGAGCCTGGGAGAGCTTGCGCGCCACCGTGGCTTGCTGTGGCGAGAGCGGCTGGCCACTCAATGCTACGGCGGCGACACCAGCGNGCTTCCCATCGCTATCCTGCTCTCCTGACCCCGACGCAGCCTCAATAGCCCGATCTACGTCGGCTTTTATGATCCGCCCATTCGGTCCTGTTCCTTCCACCTGCTCAGGATCGATCCCTGCTTTGGCCAATTTGCGCCGCAATGCCGGGGTAATGCGGGCTAAAACAGAAGCATTACTGCTCGCTTTGCGCGGTTCCTCTGCTTCTGCNGGCGCTTCANTGAGTGCATTGCTATGGGACGCAATAAAATCTTCAATCGCNCCATCTGCCACCGCTCCAGCCGCGATAATGCCGATCAANTGTCCCACGGGCAGTTCATCCCCCACGTTCCCCAAAATACGCACCAGCGTCCCGGCGCTGCGGGCTTCAAAACTATTGACGATTTTGTCTGTCTCGATGTCGACGATTTCCTCGCCCGCCAAAACGGTGTCGCCCACTGCTTTGTGCCAGGCAACAATGGTGCCGTGTGTCATCTCGATCCCCCATTTAGGGATCGTGACAGGGTCGAACCCCTCACTCATTATTCTGTCCTTTTGCTAGGGAGCCAACGGGAGGCAGAGAGAAGACCATCAACGCATTACCCGGCATACGGCTACCAAACTGATATCCCGAATTAATGAGCACGTGTCCTTGGTAAAGCACCGGCCCGTCAGATTCAATGGAGCCACCCAGTGCCATATCGCCCGACACCGATTCGAATTCTCCGAAGGTATCGAATGACCAGATCACCTCCCCCGAAACGCTATCGTAAACATTGAGATTACCGTCGAGACTGCCGGCGAAGACCAATCCGTCTGTGCTCGTGATCGCTGCAGACATACCCTGATCGCAAACAGGAATCGGTGCTTTACCTTCACAATCGGCAGTACTGGGGGTGTACCACTGCCTCTCACCTGANGTGGGGTCGAGTGCATGGATACCCGGCGAGACGACTCCCGTAAATCGACCGGTTACGGTGGTGTCGGCAATGGGCACAAACAAAGACGCGTCATCAGCGGACATCCCCCAATGGACGCCACCCAGGAAACCACCGCGGCCTACCTTATTTCGCCATAGCACGGCGCCGTTCTTGTCGGGATCAAGGGCGTAGACATCTCCACTTTTCTGTCCCACCAGTAAATAATCGCGATCGCCGTCCGACCACAAAATGGTCGAAGCACCGATATCGAGGTCCGGACCATCTTCCTCNGGGCAGTTAGCGGCCTCACCAATAAANCAGGCCATATTCCAAGCGTCACCGCCCAACAGCTGCTTGGCCCACTGNCGCTCACCCGTCTCCAGAGAGAACGCCAATACTGCGTCGCTCGTATTNGCCGCAGGCGAGGTGTAACCCTCTCCCGTGCCNACGTAGAGAACGCCACGGTCGGCATCAATCGTCGGGCTATTCCATACTGGCGCGCCGGCAGGGCCTTTTCGAGGCGCGCCAAAAGGATTCTTCTCGCTCGTCTCTACGGCAGGTTCGTCAATAACATGATTACGCCACCGGAGCTCACCCGAAACGGCATCCACGGCCACCACGCCGCCCTGAAAAGTGCAGCACGCATACCCAGGATCAGCCGCAGTGGCCCATTCCGAAGAAGACATCGGCACATAAAGCGTTCCGTCGTGCAATTTAGGAGAGCCTGTAATGGTGGCGTCGGGATGATCGCCGACTGCCGTGCGCCATACTAGCGACCCGTCCAAGGCATCGACTGCATGAACCGTCGCACTGAAATCTCCCATGTAAAGCACAGGATTCGTCTGTCCGGATATATGACCCAATGACAGGCTGCTTCTGACCTCTGCACCGGCAGAATAAGTCCAGTGAGCGCAGCCTGTTGCAAGGTCGAGGGCATAAATGTCCCCGGACTGTGAGCCTACAAAGACCACCCCATCATGAACCAGCGGTTGGGAACGCGCACGGAGCGCACTGGGATAAGCAAAGACCCACTTCAAAGCAAGCTGTTCCACNTTATCGCGAGTGAGCCCAGTCGAGCTAGCAGCGGCATGGCGACGATTCCGGGCATCGCCGCCCCAACCTTGCATCGCTGATTCGTCATCTCGCGCCAGCGGTGCCATGGGCTGAGTGCAGGCCATTATGGGCTTTGGAGGAGCCATGGCCTCTCCGGCCAGGAAACCAGCTAGTACTTCGCGCTCAGTAGCAGAAAGTGCTGAAGCCTGAGACCGCATCACGCCCTCGTTCATGGCGGTCAAAACAGCAGCTGAGCCGATAGTAGAAAACGTAATCATATGCGGTNCCCGCGGGACTTTGCCATCGTGGCAAGCGGCACAATGCGCCTGATAAAGCGCCATTGGGTCAATCGGCGCCTCAGTAGCTGCCTGACCGGACAGCGCACAAAATAACAAAGCGGCCCCGACCTTGCAGTGGGCAACAATTGCNNTAACAGATCTCATCTCTTACTCCCTGCGCTCAGCGTTTTTTAATAGGCTANCGTCTCTTCTACTGCAGTAACTACGCGCGCCACATTGGGCACGTACTCCGCCTCCAGACATGGCGTTGCTGGTACCGGCGTGTGCGGCGACGTGATGCGTTTTACCGGCGCATCAAGCGTATCGAATCCTTGCTCCACCGCCAGNCCTGCGATTTCCGACGCCATGCTGCAATAAGGATTCGACTCATCCACGACCACCAGGCGCCCGGTCTTGGCGAGGCTCTCAAGAATAGTCGACTCATCGAGTGGTGAGAGGGTCCGCAAATCAATCACCTCGGCACTCACGCCTTTTTGTGCCAGCTGTGCAGCCGCCTGTTCAGCAATCACCGCAGTACGGGACATCCCGACAATTGTAATATCTGACCCCGGAACCGCCGTTCTCGCCTGCCCAAAAGGTAGCAGATACTCGCCCTCGGGCACCTCGCACTCGTCCATATAGAGCGCTTTGTGCTCGCAGAAGATCACCGGGTCATCGTCGCGGATCGCCGTCGTCAGCAGCCCCTTGGCATCGGCGGCATTGGCCGGCGTCACCACTTTGATGCCCGGTATCGCAGCCAGCAACGGATATAAAATCTGTGAGTGCTGCGGGCCCGTGCCGGTGCCGGCTCCAATCATCGTGCGAATCACCACTGGCGTTCGCGCTTGGCCGCCAAACATGTAACGAAATTTGGCAATCTGGTTCAGGATCTGATCGAGGCAGACTCCCAGAAAATCCACAAACATCAGCTCTGCCACAGGGCGCAGGCCTGTTAACGCAGCGCCACCCGCCGCGCCAACAATGGCAGACTCGGTGATCGGTGTGTCTATGACCCGGCGCACCCCGAATTTAGCGGGGAGCCCCTCAGTAATGCCGTAAACACCACCCTGATCACTGGCGACATCTTCACCCAGCACAATCACGCGCTCATCCCGCGCCATCTCCTGATGAAGGGTCTGGTTAATGGCCTCACGAATCGACATCTTCATTAGCGCAACCTCCCCTCGTAGTGGATATAGACATCCGTATAGAGCTTATCCGGTGTCGGGTCGGCCGCCGCGTAAGTAACCTCGAAGCCGCGGTCGATTTCGGCCAGGATGGCAGCGTCGATCTCGGCAATGGACTCTGCACTCAATGCCGCAGCACGCGGATCCGCCAAAAATCGCGGTATTGGATCGCTCACGGCGCGCTCCTGCGCCAGCTCGTCCTGATCTCGGTATGCCTGAGGGTCGCCCTCGAAGTGCCCGTAGTAACGGTTGCACACCGCTTCGATTG